>DATKIP010000094.1 GCA_035544015.1 Candidatus Saccharimonadia bacterium | reverse complement strand
ATCATCGATGGCGACATTGTAGCATGAAAGGGCGCTCATCATTTCAATTGCTTCAGGCTCATGATATGGAGCAGGAGCGGCCACCAATATTTTTTACGACTTCGATCTGCTCCAATTAAACGGAAAGGAGATGAAAAAACGTCCCCTAGTTCGGATTTACAAGGGCCGGCAATGAGGCCCTTGTTCGTTATTCAACTGCGCGCTCCTTTTCAAAATAAAACACATGCGCCTAGCCATTCCCAATAGCGGGGAGCCCAAAAAGGGAAGTTCGCGATAGTCTCGCGACCAACGCCAGTCGGCGTTGAGGGCAAAACAATACGACGCATTCTGATCTTCGATAGCTGGAGACGTCCGAATATCCACCAATGACCAGTAAAGACCTCCGACTTTTATTCCTACAAGCTGTCCGAAAAGTCATTTGAACTAAGGGAGAGGAAGATGGCGCAGAGCGATCATAAGACAGCCGAGAGTAGCGAAAGCAGCGAAGAGCGAGGCATGCTTTTCGTGGCGAGTCAGGAGTCGGCGGTGATTACCGAGCCAGGCAATGGTGCGCTCGACGATCCATCGGCGGCGATAGCGGCGCAAAGGCCGGCCATCCTGAGTCAGGTTCTCGGGCCGACGGTTGGAGCGGTGAGGAGAGATCATTTCGATGCCCAGTTCTGCGAGGGTTTGATCAAGGGCGTCGCTATCATAACCCTTGTCTCCGATGAGGCGTTTTGGCTGAAAGTCTCCCTCGACGAAGCCCAGGGTTTGCTGGACCATCGCGGTCTCACCGACGCTGGCTGCATCCAAAGAGAGAGCCAGGGGAACTCCCTTTGCATCAACCACAAGCTGCACCTTCGTTCCTTTACCTTTGCGCGTCAGACCAACCGCGGTTCCTCCGCCCTTGGCCGCGGCAAAAGTGGCATCCACAAAGCACTCTTCCAAGTTGACTCGACCCTCTTCGATCAACTGACTGATAATGGCAGCAAAGATACGCCGGAACGCATCGGACTGACTCCACGCCTTCAGATAGTCGTGCACTGTGCTCTTGGGCGGAAAGGTTCTCGGCAGGTGCTTCCACTGGATTCCGGTGTGTAGCACAAAGAGGATCGCCTCAAAAACTTCCCGCTCCCCCGCCCGCGGTCGTCCATACTGGCTCTTGCGCGGACGCTCCAAAAGCGGCCCCAGTAGCTCCCACTGCTCATCACTTATAAACATCCCTTTTCTAAGCATGCCTCATGCCACTTTTCGAGTTTTCGGACAGCCTCTAGGCTCTGAGGCTCAATTGTGTGCCCTGCCTCGACGGCGTCCGCGATCGCAGGTATGATCCTCAAAAGATCAGACGGAGTCTGAGAGCGCCGGGCAGCGTCCTTCGCAAGGAGCAGCTTAATAAGCAAAACGATCGGCTGCGGCACACCTTCAAGTTGCCCGAGTGGT
>DATKIP010000093.1:300000-418002 GCA_035544015.1 Candidatus Saccharimonadia bacterium | reverse complement strand
CTGCGGTAATAACTGTTGTTGGACTATCCGGCTGCACACCGGTATGATTTTTGGTGACGGCATTTTTGTTTCCTCCAGAAACGTTTTGCCGTCATTTTTGCGTCTAAATGATGGTTATGTCAAAAGTGAGGGTGGGTCAGGCGGTAAATATTGACATATTGACATATTTATGTTAACCTTCTTTAACGCTCGTGATTGTGCATTAACGGAGGAGACCGCCTGTGGTCAGCTTGTCTAACTTTGCTACGAAAATTTATCGTTTTGCTGCTGCCGCGTTGGTGGCGGCCTCTTTGGTGGCGCCGGGGGTGGCGGCTGCGGCCGAGCCTCGGGACAATAATGCCAACTCGATTATGTGGGGTGGTTGCTATACCAAGACCGAGTGTCTGAGTAAGATCCATAATGGTGACGGCCACAACTCGGCGACCAACCTCCAACAAATTTACTTTCGCGAAAATCGCGGCATCACGGAGGCGAATTTTAATTCGTCCGATACGGTGGATGGCGTGGTGTTTAAGGACGGTCACGTTGAGGTGGGCGGTAAAACTGTAGGCACGAACGGTGTGAGCGTGGGGCGCCACCAAATGGCTGGTGCGGTCAAAAGCGGCAGTGTGTGGCAGACGCCGAACTCAACGAGCTTTTTGTCCGACTCGATTCCGGCGTTTGTGAACATGCAGGGCGGTACGCTCCACTATCTGATCATCAAGTCGTGCGGTAACACAGGTAACGCCCGGCCAGTGCCCACGCCCACGCCTAAGCCGACTCCGAAGCCCACCCCCAAACCTACGCCTAAGCCAACGCCGAGCCCGGTGCAGTCGTTTGCCTGCGTGGAGCTCAAGCCGAGCCAGCCGAATGCGCAGGCTCAGCCGGGCACGTTCCGGTTTACGGTTACGTCGTCGATTAAGAACGTGACATTGACGGGTTTCCGATTTAGCGCCCACCAAGAGGGGAGCAGCGCGGCGACCGACGTACACGATACCGATGCGGCGACCAACTTTGCTGATTACACCTTTGGTTCTGGAACGTGGGATGTGAGTGCCCAGGTGAAGACAAGCGCAGGGATTACGCAGATCAGCGCGGTTTGCAGCGCCAAGGCGGTGGTGAGCCAGGGGACCCCGACCCCCACACCGACGCCCACGCCTCCGGGCCACGTGCTTGGCGCGACGCTCCCGTCGACGGGTCCGGAAGCGGCCTTGGGCGGCGTGGCGGGCTTGACGGCTATTGGTTACGCCTCGCGGGCCTACTTGCGGTCGCGCAAGTCGCTGCTGAGCGCTCTGCGCTCCAACCGTACCAACAAGTCGTAATAGTCGCCACATAGCGGGGCCTCGGCCCCGGAACGTGTAATTGACGCCCTTAGCGCGGCTGCCGCGCAAGGTTAAAAGCTCCATCTTCGGGTGGAGCTTTTGCGTGCGCTTCGAGGTTCCTGGCTCCTGCGGTGATGCCGCCTCCTGGCTCCTGCGGCGACAAGCCTCTCCTTGCTTCGCGAACTCGACCTTCGTTGGTATTACTCTGCGTAGTGTTGTCTGGCGCTGTGCGGCGGAGAGGCTTGTCGCCTCCGGAGCGCGGAGCGCCGCGAATCTGGGTGTGGATAACCTGCTACTAGACAGTGGGTAGAAGTGGGGATTATACTGTTGCCAGTGGGTTGCAGTGGGTAGCACAGCACCGCGGTAGGAATCACAACGTGGACTTCTTCGAACGAAAACTTGACGACAAGAACCGTCTGACGATTCCGTCAGAGTTGCGTCACGAATTCGAAGGCGGTCGGGTGGTGATCACCAAGGGTTTTGCTAAATACCTGCATCTGTACACTGAAAAAGTTTGGAACGAAGATATGGAAGCGGCGCTCAAAGGCGATATTCTCGACGAGCGCACGGCCGATCTTAACGTTCAATTTCGCAGCGGTAAGACGGCTTCGGGCATGGATGCCAAGCAGGGTCGGATTACCTTAGAGCAGCATCTTCTGGAATACGCCGGAATAGGCAAGGAGGTGGTGGCGGTGCGAGCCGGTAAATACTGGCGCATATCCGCGAAGCCCTAACCAATACTAGATTTTTATCCAAAAACGAACCTTCAAAAACCAATACAAACATTTTAAAGGCAGCTATTCGGCAGTCAGCACGACGGCCCTTAGGCTCCCGTTTCCCAAACTCAGCCTCGAACCTCCGATCGTAAACTCCACCTCACAACACACTCTTTTAGGAATTATCACATTTGCTGATAATTCCTTACCACACGGTAGAATCCGCTTCGGCCGATTCTACCAACTCCACTCTTCGTCCGCTAGAGTCAAAACAGCGGATCAAAAAACAAAAACGCTCAAACAAACAGCTGGCTGCTGAATAGGTGACCTTGAAAATGAATACTCCCATGAACCAATCCGAAGTGAACCAGCCGGTGCTTCACCAACCAGTACTGCTTCGCCAGGTCATTGAGGTGCTCGACCCCCAACCGGGGGAGACGTACCTCGACGGCACGGCAGGATACGGCGGCCATGCGGCGCCGATTTTGGCGTTGCTGGGACTAACCGGCCAGGCATTTTTGGTAGACCGGGATGCGAATGCTACCCAGGCGTTGGCGCGGCGGTTTGGCGAGGGGGCGGTCGTGATTCACGCCGATTTTCTGGAAGCAGCCGACCGGTTGCTCGAGGAGGGCAGGCTGGTGGATATGATCTTGCTCGATCTGGGAGTATCGTCACCACAACTTGACAATGCGGGAAGAGGATTTAGTTTTAAGGCCGACGCGCCGCTTGATATGCGCATGGACCGGTCGCAGTCGTATACGGCGGCGGATGTGGTCAATCGCATGAGCGAGCGGGAGCTGGAGCGGATCATCCGGACCTACGGTGAAGAGCCCAAAGCCCGGGCGGTGGCGCGAGCCCTGGTGGCGGCGCGGCCGTTTGCGACCACGGGTGAGCTCGCCAAGGTGGTGCGGTCGGCGGCGCTCAAAGGCGACATCGATGCGGCCACCCGGACGTTCCAGGCGATTCGCATTGAGGTCAATGGCGAGCTTGATCTTTTGCAAGCAGCGCTACCGAAGCTCACAAAACTCTTGAGCTCTGGCGGGAGGCTTGTTATAATAAGCTTCCACTCGTTGGAAGACCGCATTGTAAAACAGTTCTTTGAATACGAATCTCGAGATTGTATCTGCCCCCCAAAGCAGCCCGTGTGTACGTGTGATCACGTGGCGGGCCTGCGAAAAATTACCGTCAAACCAATCGTCTCGGATTCCGATGAAATTGCTATCAATCCGCGCGCACGGAGTGCAAAGCTCCGGGCCGCCGAAAAAATAAACAAAAACAAAAGGAGGGACTAAATGTCCATCAAAGTACAGGGAGTTTCACGCAAAGTGAACATCACCAAGCGGATTCGCGTTAAGAAATAACGCTTTCGTTTCTTGGCTGCGCGCGGTCTAAAAAATCAGGCTGCGCGCAGCCACCCTTTAACACTGTTTGCACCCAATCAAAATCGTCCCCAAAAAACACCAAAAATCAAAAACCAAGAGGAGTCTGGCGCCATGACCACCGCCACGATTACGGCGCGCCGTAATCAAAATTTGTATCGCCAGCCGGCCAGCATTGTACTGGGGCCGACTTCGGCGACGTTCGTTGTCATTGCACTCATTAGTGTGTTGGCATTGCTGTATTTGCATCAGATAACCAAGACGGGTACCCTGGGTCTCCAGGTGTCGGATTTGAGCGCTGCTCGCGACAAGGTGATGGCCCAGCGCCAGGAGCTGAGTGTCGAAGCGGCGCGCCTGCAATCGATTCAGGCCACCAAGAATTCGGCGACGGCCGCGGCAATGGTGCCGACCGGCCAAGTCTCGTATGCCACCAAGTAGGCAGCTATGCACGTTCCATCATTTATCATAATGGCGGCACTGGCTGGGCGGTCGTGCGCTTTGTGTTGGGCCGGCTCGGTAGATGCGTGGCGGGTGCGGCGGGTGCATAATCATGAGGGAATGCAAAAGGTAGCATAATGGGCTTTACGAACGACGCCATCGCGCAACGCCGCCGGATCAGCACCTTTACGGTGCTGCTGGTTTTGTTGGGTGTGGCGCTCGCGTCGCGGTTGATGTACCTGCAGGTGGTGCAGCATGGGCGCTATTTGGTGCAGGCGTCTAATGAACATACGCGAAAATACGAGGTACCGGCCCGGCGCGGTGAGTTGTTTGTGCACGATGGTGACGCGATGTCGCCGGTGGCGCTCAATCAGACGCTGACGCTCGTGTATGCTGATCCGCGCTATGTGACCGACAAAGCGGCCGCGGCGGTGAAGCTGGCGGCGGTGCTCGGTGGTCAATCGGAGATGTATCTGCGCAAGCTTAATACCGGCATTGAGTACGCGGTGTTGGCGGAGCGGGTGCCCTCAGATGTGGCGGCCAAGGTTAAGGCGCTTAAGTTGGTTGGGATTGGTATGGCTGACCGTGACTACCGGAGCTACCCTGAGGGGCAGTTGGCGGCGCAGGCGTTGGGGTTTGTGAATGCCGACGGCGAGGGCCAGTATGGGATTGAGGGCTATCTTGATGACGCACTGGCGGGGAAGCCGGGTCAACTAGCGGCCAAGACCGATACTCATGGCATCCCCATCGCGACGGCAGATAATGTAGTGAAGCCGGCAGTGGACGGGGCGAGCTATGTGCTGACGATCGACCGCAACATTCAGGCGATGGCGGAGCAGGAATTGGCGGCGCAGATTCAGAAGGTGAAGGCCAAGTCGGGTAGCATTGTGGTGATGGATCCGAGCAATGGAGCGGTGCGGGCGATGGCAAACTTTCCGAGTTTTGACCCTAATAGCTACAGCAAGGTAACCGACTTTAGCGTGTTTGTGAATCAGGTGGTATCGAGTCAGTTTGAGCCGGGATCGGGGCTGAAAGCTTTTACGATGGCGGCGGGGCTGGATCAATCGAAGGTGCGGCCTGATACGACCTACGATGACCCGGGCCAGATCAAGGTAGGCGACCGTACTATTAGCAACGCCGACGGGGATAAGCCCGGCAAAAACAAAACCATGACGATGGTACTGCGCGATTCTCTCAACACCGGCGTGGTATTTGTGCTGCGTATGCTGGGCGGCGATCCCAACAAGATTACCTTGGCAGGCAAGAAGGTTTTGTATGATTACTTCACGAAGCATTTTGGGTTTGGGGAGCGCACGGGGATTGAGCAATCGAGCGAGGCGGCCGGCTCGGTGCTCGGGCCAACGACCAACGATGTGACCTACGCCAATATGACGTTTGGCCAGGGCGTGAGTGTGACGATGATCCAGATGGTGGCGGCGATGGCGGCGATTGCCAATGGCGGGCATCTGTATCAGCCGCGACTGGTCGACGGTACGCTGGGGGCCGATGGTACGGTGGCGCCCAAGCCGGCTAAGTTGCTGATCGATCATGTGCTTGGCCCGCAGACGATTACTGATCTGAATGCGATGCTGCAAGTAGTGGTGCAGCATGGCTCGGGCTACCTGGCCGGCGGGATGAATCCAGGGTACAAAATTGCCGGCAAGACCGGTACTGCCCAGATTCCGCGGCCGGATGGGCAGGGCTATATCGACGGCGCCAATATTGGTTCGTTTGTGGGCTTTGCACCGGCCGACAACCCGAAGTTTGTGGTGATGGTGCGCATCAATGAGCCGGGCGTTCCGGGATTTGCGGAAACTACCACGGTGCCAGTATTTGGTGATGTGTGCCGGTGGTTGTTTAAGTACTACGGGATTCCGCCGTCATCGTGACGGGTTGGCTCGAAAGTCCCTGACTTCAGATATGCTACACTAATATTGAACTAAAATAAGCGAAAAAAATGTCATTTTTACCAACGATAAATTTCATTCATGCCCAGGAAGTTACGTCGTTGTCAAGAATTGGGATTTTGGCATTTGGATCGTTTGTATTGTCGATGGCGCTGACGCCGGTTTACACCCGGCTAGCCTTTAAGTATAAGTTTTGGAAACAGCAGCGGACCGAGGCGGTGACGGGCGAAAAAGCGCCGGTGTATGCCAAATTGCATGCTGCCAAGCACAAAGGCAACATCCCGACCATGGGCGGCGTGGTGACGATTGTGGCGATTGCGCTCGTTACGCTGCTGCTTAATTTTTCGCGCAGCCAGACGTGGCTGCCGTTGTTTGTGCTGGTGGCGGCGGGGCTTGTGGGCCTCTTTGATGACTACCTCAATATTCGGGCTAGCGGCACGAAGCTGGGGGTAGCGGGGATGCGCGCGACGATAAAGTTTAGCCTGATCTTTGGCTTGGCGCTCGTGGGCGGGCTGTATTTTTACTACAAGCTTGGCTACAACATGATTCATCTGCCGGCGGTGGGGGACTTTAGTATCGGTTGGCTCTATATTCCGTTGTTTATCGTGCTGGTGGTGTCGACGGCCAACGCGGTGAATATCACCGATGGCCTCGATGGGCTCTCGGGTGGATTGTTGTCGACGGCGTACGGTGTGTATGCCGTGATTGCATATTTTCAGGGTAGCTACGGGATAGCGGGGTTTTGTGCAACGGTGGTGGGCGCGCTGCTGACGTTTACGTGGTTTAATATCTATCCGGCGCGGTTTTTTATGGGTGATTCGGGAGCGTTTGCTTTGGGTACGGCGCTAGGCGTGATCGTGATGCTCACGAATACGGTGGTGGTGTTTCCGATTATTGCGGCGGTGTTTGTGATGGAGGCGGGGTCGAGCGTAGTGCAGATTTTGTCTAAAAAATTTCGGGGCAAGAAGGTGTTTGTGTCGGCGCCGCTGCATCACCATTTGGAGGCGATTGGATGGCCGGAAACCAAGGTGACCATGCGGTTGTGGGTGATTGGCCAGGTGGTGGGTGCCCTGGGCCTGGTGTTGGCGCTGCTGGGGAATAAAGTGTCGTGAGCGCGATAGGAGGGTCACCGGCCGTTCGGGCGCATCATATTGATTATGTGATTGCGTTGGTTGTTACGGTGCTGTTGGCCGGCGGGCTCATCATGATGTACTCGATTAGCCCTATATTGAGCCATAAATTGCTGGGCAATACCAACCAAAACTATTACTTTGTCAATCAAATTCGCTACGTGCTGCTCGGGCTCGTGGGGTGGATCGTGGCCACGGCTATTCCGTATCCGGTGTGGCGGCGGTGGGCGCCCAAGCTGCTGCTCGTGGCCGGGGTGGCGGTGGCGGCGCTGCTCGTGCCGGGGCTGTCGCAGAGCTCGCATGGGGCCACGCGGTGGATTCAGCTGGGGCCCGTGTCGGTGCAGCCGGCCGAGCTGCTTAAGCTGGCGCTCATTTTGTACTTAGCGGTGTGGTTTGAGCGACGGCAGCAGGATATTCGGTCGTGGTGGGACGGGGTGGTGCCATTTTGCATTATGATCGGGGCGGCTTGTTTTGTGATTGTGATTCTGCAGCGCGATATGGGAACGATGATGGTGCTGCTGCTGGCGGCGTTGGGGATGTTCTATGCGGCGGGTATGCGGCTGAATCATCTGGGTACGGTGCTGGCGGGCGGGGCGGTGGCGGGCGGGGCGGCTATTGCGCTGTTTCCGCATCGCGTGGAGCGGTTGGTGACGTTCTTGAACCCGCGGTGCGACGATCCCAAGTTTGCGCTCGACAGCTCGCTACACGTCTGCCAGGCCCTGCTGGGCGTGGGTTCGGGCGGGCTGATTGGGTTGGGTTTGGGGCATAGCATTCAGGTGTATGGCTATCTGCCCGAGGCGGCCAACGATTCGATTTTTGCGATTATTGCCGAGGAGTTTGGGCTGATTGGGTCGATCGCGGTGGTGGGACTTTTCGGGCTACTCGTGTATCGTGGACTGCGGGTGGCTCGGGCGGCGCCGGATGTTTTTGCTCGCCTGGTGGCTACTGGTATTTCATTGTGGCTGCTGTTTCAGTCGATTATTAATATCGGTGCGATGCTGTCGCTGGTACCGCTTACGGGCATTCCGCTGCCGTTTATATCGTATGGCGGAACGAGCCTGGTGGTGTCGCTGTTTGCGGCTGGGATCCTTTTGAACATTTCTAAGTACACCGTAAGAGAGGTAAGCGATGCGAGTAGTCGTGAGCGGCGGGGGATCAGCCGGCCACATTTTGCCGACACTGGCAACCAGCGACGCGTTAAAGTCGCTCGATAGCGCTCTCGACCTGCTCTACGTGGGTCAGGCAGGCGGTATGGAGGCCAAGATTGTGGCGGCGGCGGGTTTGGCGTTTGCGCCGATCGCGGCGGGCAAATTTCGGCGCAATCATTTTGATTCGGGGATGGCCAAAATCTTCAACGTGGCGACGCTGGGGCCGAATGCGCGTGACAGCCTCAAGACTGTGCAGGGAGTGGGGCAATCGCTGCGGATTTTGCGGAGTTTTAAGCCGGATGTGGTGTTCTTGAAGGGCGGGTTTGTGTGCCTGCCGGTGGGGATCGCGGCCAAGATGCTGGGCATTCCGTTTGTGATTCACGAATCAGACGCGACGCCCGGGCTGACCAACCGGGTGCTGAGCCGGTGGGCTACCAAAATTGCGGTGGGTTTTCCGGCCAAGAGCTACCGGCTGTTTGAGCCAGCCAAGGTGGTGTACGTAGGCAATCCGGTGCGGTCGGATATTGCGGGGGTGCACCGGCTGGAGGGCATCGCGCACTTCAAATTGACGGAATCGTTGCCCGTGGTGCTGGTGACGGGTGGTTCGCAGGGAGCGGCGCAGATCAACAACGTGGTCCTGGCGGCTCTGCCGGAATTGCTGGCCAAGTACCAACTTATTCACCAAGCCGGCGAGGGTGAAATTGGACGGATTAATTTTGAATTGAGCCGGCGGCGCAAAGAGCCGCATATGGACCGGTATCATCCTTATGGTTTTCTGATGGCAGATATGGGGTTGGCGCTGGCGGCGGCAGACCTCGTGATCGGCCGAGCGGGGGTAAATACGATCAATGATTCGGCAGCGCTGGGTAAGCCAACGATTTTGATTCCGAATTATGAGATGGCGGGGCACCAGGTGGAGAATGCGCGGGTTTTGAGCCGGCAAGGGGCGGTGCGAGTGCTTGATGGGGCGCGCTTGACGGCCGGTGGTTTGGTGGCAGAGATTGATCACATTTTGGGCGATGAAGCCGAGCAGACGCGGCTGTCGGCGGCGATCGGCGCGTTTTCGCGGCCCACGGCGGCGGCGGATTTGGCTCGGTTGGTTTTGCAGGTGGGGCAGCAGGTTGGCTCGAGCAAACAAAAACCGAACACGGAGTCTCGGGCATGAATGAGCGACGGGTGAGGGTATCAGGGCGGCAGGTGTATGGCCGGGCGGCGCCGTTGGCTCGGCCGTCGCGCAGGAGGGGAGTGAAGCCGCCGGGGCTGGGCCCATTGCAGCGGCGACTCCTGGTGCTGCTGGGGCTAGTGATCGCGGCCGGGTGGGGGATAGGGCAGTTGTTTGCGCTGACCGTCGTGAAGGTGGAAGCGCCGGTGCGCAAGGCTGAAATTGAATCTGAGGTGCGCAAACTGGTGGCGAGTAGGTGGCAGTGGGGGAACCTGCTGACGTTTGACGATGGGGCCTTCGTGTCAAAATTACAACAAGATGATCCGTTGCTGCGGAGTGTGTCGGTGCGGCGGCGCTGGCTGCATACGATCGTGGTGACGGCGACGCTGAAGCAGCCAAGCCTCGGCTGGAGTACGGGTAATCAGACCTATGTGCTCGATCGTGACGGTACGGTGATTGGTACGGTCGTCGGTGCGCCGGCTTTCCCGGTGGTGTACGACGGCAGCAACTTGCCGGTGCAGGTGGGCCAAAAAGCGGTGTCGGCGCACTTCGTGGCGTTTGCCGGGCAGGTGGTGCCGGCGTTGGCGGCGACGGGGATACAGGTAGCGCGGCTTGATATTAAGGATACGACGCTGGATCTGGCGGCGACGACGAACAAGGGGTATCGCTTGTTGTTTGATACGGGGAGGGAGGTACCTGAGGAGCTGGCCGATCTGCAGGCGGTGCAGCGGCTGCTGGTGGCCCAGAAGCGTACTCCGGCGGAATACATTGACCTGCGCATCGCGGGCAAAGCGTACTATAAATGATGTTTCCACTCCCCTAGTTTAAGTTCGGTTTTTGTATGTGCCTGTTTGGGTGGTTTTTGCACGGGGGTAAACGAGTGAGAGCGAAAGAAGATTCCCCTTTCGTTGGGGGGTAGAAAAACGCAAAAAGTTTGAAAAATTGAAGATCTGATTTTGACGGTGATTTTTGCTCTAAAATGGCGTTTTAGCTGGTTCGCGCCGTAAAATATACATTGTGCGACGTAATCTCATTTCGATTGAAGATGACACGTAGTACCGGTTTCTTGGCTTGGTGTCGGTCAAATCTTCTGGTGAAGGGTTGTGCGGGACTCTAACTCCTTCCCGTTTGCGACTTAGGCTGTTCTGGTTTGTGGGGTGGTGGATTAGCGCAAATTGATGGGTTGGCCGGGCTCCAGGCTGCCTGCGGGGGGCTGGGCGGGCGGCGGCGCGGGTGGGGCGGCTGTAATGGGCGCGGCGGCCTGGTGGATCGCCGGCTCGCGTCGCTCGGCGGGACGGTAGGGGACATCCTGGCTGACGGGTCGGCTGCTGAGTCCCCCGCCGCCTCCTCCGCCACCGCTGGGCCGGTTTCCGCCGCGGTTGTCGTGGCGTGGCGGTTCGGTTCGGCGCGCACTCCCCTGCTCCCCTGTCCGCGGGCTGCCGGGTGGCGGGGTGGGATTCTTGAGGGCGTTGAGAAGATCTTTGTTCGGTTTTTGATCGGGAGCGCCGACAGCCCGGTTGCCTTCGTCGTGTCCCCCGGCGGTACGAGTCCGGATGTCGGCTTCCACGACGGCGCGCGCCGAGGCGAGTCGGTCGCGGGTCATCTGGATGATGGTGGGCGTGAGGTCGTTTTCGGGATCGGGCATGCGCAGGGTGGCGGCGGAAAACGGTGGGGCTTTTTCGCCGTCGATGATCATGGAGATGAAGATATTTTGGTTGTGGAGCTTGGTGAGGTCGATAGCTTCGAAGACGGGCTCGAAGTATTTGCCGAGCACGGTGGAGTCGCTGGGACCGATGCGGAAGCTCACCATGGTGCCGACGTTGCCGAAGACGGCGTCGCGCACGACCTCGGGCATTTGGGACACGTATTGGTTGGCGACGGTGAGATTGAGGCCGTACTTGCGCGCCTCGGAGAGGATGACGGCGAACGAGTCGGTGGCGAAGTTTTGGAACTCATCGACGTAGAGGTAAAACGGCCGGCGGTCTTCGAGCGGCATGTCGGCGCGGGACATGGCGGCCAGCTGGATTTTGGTGACCATGAGCGCGCCCAGAATGGCGGCGTTGTCTTCACCGACCTGACCGCGGCTGAGGTTTACGAGCAGGATTTTGCCTTCATCCATAATTTGCCGGATGTTGAAGGCGCTCTTTTTTTGACCGATGATGTTGCGCACGAGGGGGTTGGCTACGAACGCGCCGACCTTATTGAGTACCGGAGCGACGGCTTCGGAGGCGAATTTTTCGTTCCAGGAGGCAAATTCTGTGACCCAGAAGCTTTTCACGACCGGGTCTTGGACGCTGCGGATGACTTCTTTGCGGAAGTCTTTCTCATTGAGCATGCGGGGAATGTCGAGCATGGTGGAGTCGGGGTGGTCGAGGAGGGCCAGGATGGTGTAGCGCAAGATGTATTCGAGCCGTGGTCCCCAGCTCTCAAACATGCGCTTGAGTACACCCACGAGTTCGGAGCTGATGTGGTCTTTCATGGCGGGGTCGGTGATTTCCATGGGGTTGAAGGCCATGGGAAATTCGCGGTCGGCCGGGTTGAGGTAGATGACGTCGTTGAGACGGTGTTCGGGGATGTACTTCATGATGTCGGTGGCGTAGTCGCCGTGCGGGTCGACGATGGCAAAGCCGACGTCGTGGTAGATGTCGGACAGCGTGAGGAGCTGTAGCAGAAACGACTTTCCTGCCCCGGTTTGGCCAATGATGTACATGTGCCGGCCGCGGTCTTTGCGCTTGATGCCGAATTTGAGGTGACGGCCGCGGAAGTTGGTGAGGCCAAACAGGCTCAGATCGCCGGCTTCGCCAATGCCTTCGACCGGGATGTTTGAGGGTGGTTCGCTGGTTTTGGCGGTGGTCCAGACCATATTGGGCGTCTCGACGGATTTGTGGGGCAAGTGGTAGAGCGAAGCGAGTTCCTCGATGTTGAGGATATAGCCGGTGTCGAAAAACAGCCGGGCTTGGTAATCGCCGATGAACTCGGGTGAGTTGTACATCCTGGCGTTGGTGAAGCCGTTGAGGTTGGTGGTGTTGAATTGCTTGAAGCCGCCCACGATGGCCTGGAGGCGCTGGCGAGCCGAGGCGTCGTCGGGACCAAGGTAGGCGATGCGGATTTTGACCTCGTAGCCGAGCTTGGTGATTTTTTCTTCGACCGCCTTGATGACGGCTTGTTGGCCGGTGCCGAGCTCGACTTTGCCGGGAGCGGCTTTTTCTTTGGAGCTGGGGGGCGCAAACAGTGCGCCAAAGAAATTGCTGACGATATAGGACGGGAGCTCGAGGAGGCTATTTTTGAATAGTGAGCCGAGGCCGCCCTTGGCCCCGCCGGCTTTGACGTTTTCGACGTAGGATTTGCCCTGATCTTGCCAGGCGTCGTCGACGGGGCGGGCTAGAATTTGAATCCACACCTCCTCCCCCGTTTGCTCGAGTTTGGCGAGCACGCCCGTGATGCCGGCCAGCGGGTCGACCTCGAATGAGGCGAAGGTTTTGATGGGCAGATGGGTATCTTTGGTGAGGCCGAGCTCGGTGCCGTAGATGGTACGGCCGGCGATATCGGCCGCGGCGTAGTCTTGGGGGCCTTCTTTGATCTGCACCGTGGGATATTGGGCGTAGATCTGGCTTTCGACAAAATCTTTGAGATGGCGAGGGGTCCAGACATAGAATTGGATCGAGTTGCGCCGGGCGACGATCTCGAACGAAACATGCTCCTGGACGGAGCCTTCACGGGTTAGTTCGGATTTGGGGCGCAAAATGCCATGGAGTGAGGCGAACATCTGCTCGGCTGAGAGCTCTTTTTTCTCGTTGTCTTTGGGGACCTCCACGAGCAAGAGGATGTTTTCGGTGGTGTTGATCCACTTGGTTTTGCGGCGGTTTTGCAGCAACAGATAGCCCAGGATCGCGACCACCACGACCCAACCGTAGAAATGAAACAGCACCAGGCCGATAATCTGAAAAATGGCCGTGATGGGGCTTAGGAGTGTAGAAATGTTCATGCCTAGCAGGTACCCTCCCCCCAAGTTTACGCCACTGGGACGGTCGGTACTAGTCTAGTCGTTGAGCTTGTAGGTGGCTTTGGCGGTGCGCTGGAACTGGTCTTTTTCTTGCAGGTTGAGGATGATGGTGGTGGTTTTGACCTGGCGTTTGAGTAAGACGCGGCGCACGATTTCGTCTTTGTGGAGCGGCTGCTCTTCGCGCAAGACGCTGGCGATGATTTCGGCGACGGTGCCGGGGGTGTAGCCCCATTCGGCGAGCGCGTAAATACCGCGGCCGATGAGAATGAATCGGACGTCTTTGATGAGCTCGTTGTGCACGGCTTGGATGGTGACGTTGCGCTTGGTGGCGCCGAGGCCGCGGACGTGCTTGGCGATCTCCGAGAAGTGCAGCGGCCGGCCGTGGCGCGACAGCACCAGGTAGGTTTTGTCGCGGATGCTCTTGGGGTTGACCTCGGGCCAGGTGATGAGGCCCCATTTGCCGTCGAAGTAGGCTAGGCGCTTGGAGATGCGCATGAGCTGCTCGAGGGTGCGGCTATCGAGCTCGGAAGGGAGTTTGATCTTGAGCTTGGCAAGCGTGATCGGTTTGGCGTGGTCTTTGACGGTTTTGGCGATTTCGGTGAGCAACTGGTTGACTTGCGACGGCGAATAGATACCGGCGAGGCCGGCGGCTTGACGGGTATCGTCGTTGTCTTCGATGAGGTCAACGCTGGGCGACAGGAGGGCTAGAAAAACGAGATATGGTACGTCGGTTTCGGGGGCGCCGAGCATTTCGGCAACGTCGGCGGTGGGCACGATTCCGCCCTGATCGGCGGTGATGGCGCGCAAGAGTTCGCTACCCGTGGCGATTTCGGCGGCGTCGCTGGTGCGCATTTTGGCAATGGCGGCTTTCTCGATCTGGCGGACGCGTTCGCGGGTGATCTCGAAGTCGCTGCCGATTTTCTCGAGCGTTTGGCGGCGCGCCAAACCAAAGCCAAACCGGCGGGCAATGATTTGCCGGTCACGGTCGCGCCGGAGTTCCTTGAGGATTTGCTCAACGGCCGATTTGTAATCGTAGGTGATATTCGATTTGGTGGTAACGGAATTTGTCATCGTCTGAAATTATAAAACATATAATATGTCGCGTCAATAGCTACGGCAATATTTATGTTTGGGCCTGTTTCGTCTCAATTTGATTATAATACTATAACATTTTTTTCTCAATGTAAATAGGCGCTTGGCCAAATTAGCTTTTGGTAAGCACGCTGTCTGCGACGATGCGGTTGGCCCCAAGCCACGCGGCGGGCGTACCGGTGTCGAGATACGTGCCGCTGATGGGGTGGACGAGGATTTTGTGTGTGGTGGCAGCGCTCGTTAAGGCGTCGGTAATGGAGAGCTCGCCGTTGGGGTTGGGTGTGGTGGCGGTGGCGTAGCGTTGGAGCTGGGGCGTCAGGATGTATTTGGAGATATTGGCTTGACGCGACGGGGCTTGGCTGGGTTGAGGTTGGTCGGCAATGCTCGTGAGGTAGTGCCGGCTCCCCTGCTCGTTGGTGGCCAGGACGCCGTAGCGAGTGAGCTCGGAGGCGGGGACGGTAGTGACCATGAGCGCGCCCTCGGCATCGCCGGCGGTATAGGCGGTGACGAAATCGGTCATTTCGGACTTGGCATCGGCGCGCCAGACGAAATCATCCCCGCTGCAGTAGATGATGGTCTCGGAGGGATCGAGGTGTGGGAGCGCGGTGATGAGCGGGACGGCGGTACCGTAGCCGGCGTCTTCGGACTGCTCGATGAATTCAAACCGCGCTTGGGCATGGATGGCGGCCAGGCTTTTGGCGACTTCGGTTTTGCCAAGTCGCTTGAGGGCGGCGATGTAGGGCGGGTTGCCTTGGTAGTAGTCTTTGAGTCCGGTTTGGCCGGCGCGGGTGATGAAGAGAATGCGGGTGATGCCGGCAGCTACCAGATCGGCTACGGTGTAGTCGATCACCGGCCGGTTGAGAATAGGCAGCATTTCCTTCTGGACGGCGGCAGTGACCGGCAGCATGCGGGTGCCGAGCCCGGCGGCCATGATGACAGCGGTGGTGGGTTTCATTAGCTAAAGTAGACTCGCATTATGAGCCGGGCGACTTTGTCGGAATCATGGCGAATGAGCGTGCGCGGGATGAGCTGCTCGGAGGGTTTGAGCTGTGGTATGGCGGCCGATACGAGGTCTTCGCCGATGGCCTGGGCGTGGTGTTTCTTGAAGGCTTCGGGGTCGAATTCGACCGCAAACTCGCCGGCTTTGGCGTAGCGGCGGAGCAATTCGTCGCTGGGTTTGTGGCTGTTGTAAATGACATAGTCGACGGTTTTGGAGCCGATAAAACGCTCGATCTCGCGGACGTAATCGTCGACTTTGAAGCCATCGGTTTGGCCGGGTTTGGTGACGAGATTCGAGATATAGACGAGTTTGGCGCGAGTTTTGGCCAGAGCCTCGCTCATGCCGCTGACGATAAGCGTGGGTGCGAGCGAGGTGTAGAGGTTGCCGGGGGCGATTACGACGATGTCGGCGGCCTCAATGGCGGTTTTGGCCTCGGGGTTGAGCTGGGCGTTGGGCTCGAGCGAAAGCTGGGGCCGGTTGCTGTCGAAATCGTGCCCCACGATTTGGTACTCTCCTTTTACGACTTCCCCACTAGCCTTGGTGAGCACAAGCTTGACGTTCGACAGGGTGACCGGCACGACGTGCCCCGAGATGTTGAGGATTTCGCCAGCGGTTTTGACCGCGTCGGCGAAGCTGCCAGTGGTTTTTTCGAGGGCACTGAGGAAGATATTGCCAAACGAGTGGCCGCCGAAGGTGCCCTCGTCGAAGCGATAGTTGAAAAGATCGCGGAGTTTTTGATCGGATTCGCTCAGTGCCACGAGGCACTGGCGGACGTCGCCGGGCGGCAGGGCGCCGAGTTCATCGCGCAGAATGCCGGTGGAGCCGCCATCGTCGGACATGTTGACGATGGCGGTGATGTCGCGAGCGTAATATTTGAGTGCAGTGAGAATGGTGAACGTGCCGGTACCGGCACCGATGACGACGACTTTAGGGCCCGTGACAGCAGCCATAATCTTAAAACGCCTCCAATTGGTTATCGAGTTTGGTGGGCAAATCGGCAATTTTGACGCGGGTTTGCTCCATGGTGTCGCGATGGCGGACGGTGACGGTGTGGTCTGAGAGGGTGTCGAAGTCGATGACGACGCACAGGGGGGTGCCGATTTCGTCTTGGCGGCGGTAGCGTTTGCCGATGTTGCCGTTGTCGTCGAACATGACGCTGCCGTACCTAGCTTTGAGGGTTTTGAAGACCTCGCGGGCTTTGTCCATGAGCTCGGGTTTGTTGCGCAGGAGCGGGCTGACGGCGATCTTGATCGGGGCGAGGGCGGGCTTGAGCCCCAGCACGACGCGGGTGTCCCCCTCCCCTACCGCCTCCTCGCGATAGGCGGCGGTGAGTACGGCTAGCACGTTGCGGTCGAGGCCAAAGGTGGGCTCGATGACGTGGGGCACGAAGCGCTCGCCGGTGGCTGAATCCAAATACGTGAGGTCGACGCCGGAGTGCTTCATGTGGTTGGTGAGGTCGAAATCGGTGCGGTAGGCCAGGCCGCCGATTTCTTTGGTGCCGATCGGGAATTCGTATTCAAAATCGATGGTTTTCTTGGAGTAATGCGCGCGGTCGGCGGCGGGGACGTCGAGCTCATGGATGGCGGATGCCGGTAGGCCGATGCGCTCGTACCAGGCGAGGGTGAGCTGGTGGAGCTCGTCGAAGATTTTTTCCCAGTCCCCCTCCCGCACGAAGTATTCAAACTCCATAATCTCAAGCTCGCGCACGCGGAAAATGAAATCACGGGGGGTGATTTCATTGCGGAAGTTTTTGCCGATTTGGGCTATGCCAAAGGGTAATTTGGGGTGGATGGAATCGAGAACGTTTTTGAAATTCACGAACATGCCCTGGGCGGTTTCGGGGCGCAGGTAAACCTTGGCGGAGGTGTCGTCGACGGGGCCGGCTTGGGTGGAAAACATGAGGTTGAAGGTGCGGGCTTCGCTGAGCTCGTTGCCCTCGGGGCTTTTGAGGCCGAGCTCGCGGATTTTGAGGCTCATTTGCGCCATGGTGAGCTCGGCAACGTCTTCGACGCCGGCATCTTCGAGCAGGTGGTCGGCGCGGTAACGTTTGTTGGTCCCCAGGTCTTCCACGAGCGCATCGGCAAAGCCGGCGCCGGTATGGCCGCTGGCCTCCCACACGCGGGGGTTCATGAGGATGGCGCTATCGAGGCCGTACATGTCTTCGCGCTCGGTGACGAAATGGCTCCACCAGAGGGTCTTGAGGTTGTTTTTGAGCAGCGTGCCGTAGGGGCCGTAGTCCCAGGTGCCGGCCAGCCCCCCGTAAATATCGGAGCCTTGAAAAATAAAACCGCGCCGCTTGGCGAGCGCGACGATGGTTTCGAGCGAAGGGGTGGGGTGAGATGTGGCCATAGAAACTACCTAAAATCTGAGATTATCGGGTTCGGTGAGCTCATTATAGTCGTCATCACTGATTCGGCCAAGGCTTAGCAGATACGTGAGATCGGCGACGTAGTTTCCGACTACTTGCTCGTAGCGCGGTGAGCGCTTGTCGAGCAGGATACGGCAGGTGGCGATGGAGTGTTTGATAAACTCTTCGATTTCGTCGTCGGTCATCATCTGGCCTTCGGTGCGCTCGGGGTGGCTGATAATGCGCTCCGGTGGGTCGATGTGGGCATGCTGGTAGTCGGCGAGGGTCCAGCTGAGTTCGGATTGGGAGGTCATGGGGTGGCTTTCGATGAGGATTATGGGCGTTATTGTAGCATCCCGGCCTCAGGCTTCAAGTGGGTTGAAGACTGGGGTCGGCCCGGACCCAGCGCGGGGCGCTGGGTCCGGGGTGGTGCTTGGTCAGCTGGTGGTCGGGGCGAATTCCGCCCACGCGTCGGGCCACGCCTGCTGAGCGGCGGCGGCCAGGGTCTCGGGCGTCCAGCGCCGAGGGGCGATGAACGCTGCTCCTGCCAGTTTGAGCACTGTGCACTCCGGTGGGTAGTGCACGCCGATGGCGAGCGCCTCGATGGCCGCGGCGTCCAAGTGGTGCATAGAGTGGAACTTGTACGGTACGACGCGCACGGTGGCGCCATCCGATGGGTGGATCCTCCAGCACGACCCATCCTCGCTCCGGTACAGGTAGACGTAGGGCGTGTCGTTGGGCTTGTCGTGCCGGTCGACCGGTTCGGCTCCCGTGATGTAGTACACGGTACCGTCGGGCAGACGGAGGAGTCCGCCGGTGAGTTCTCCGTTCGGCCCGGTTACGGGCTCGAGGGTGACGGCGATGGGGGTGCCGATGGACATGGCGTGCCTCCACGAGTTGCGGGGTTCCAATTTGCTGATTAAGCTTTAATACGTTGTCATTTTTTATCGTTTTTGTCAAAAGTTGATGTTGCGAGGAATGAATAGCTGAGATGGTGTTCGTAAAATGTATTACAAAGACTCAACGTAGCGGTTGCGAGGGCGGGCGCATCGGCGATGTGCGCTATGGTTTGGTAAGGGTAGTCGGAAAGCAAGCGCCAAAATTTGATTTGCTCGGTGCTCATGGGGGTGTCTAGCGGGTTGCTGTCGGCGTGGCAGACGATGCCGCCGCGTTCGGTGCTGAAGGCGTAGGTGGTCTCGGCGGATTGTTGACCGCAGATAATGCAGGCGCCCAGCTCTGGGCGGTAGCCGAGCACATCGAGCAGGCGGAGCTTGAACCAGAGCTCAATGAGCACGATATCGCTGGGGCCGTCATCGAGGGCGCCTAGGGCCTCGCGCGTGAGCTCGTAGAGGCCGGGGGTGGGCTGCCCTGGCTCGGTGAGACGGTCGACGGTGCGGGCGATGATGAAGGCTAGCTCGAGCCGGTCGTAGTGGCTGACAAAATCGTGGGGATACCATAGGAGGCGTGCGCTGGTGACGGTGTCGAGATTGCGGCCGGCGATGAGCATGAGATTGACCTCACCGAAGAGCTCGAGATGGCCGCCGGAGCGCGATTTGATCTTGCGTACGCCTTTGGCCACGGCGCTGACTTTGCCGTAGCCTGCGGTGAGGAACCGCACTACTCTATCGGCTTCGCCAAAGTTGGTGCGGCCGATGACGATGCCTTGGGTTTGGTAGGCGGGTTTGCTGGGCATAAAGTCATTATAGGTCGTGTTGCTCCGGAAACGCCTCAGGAAGCGCTGGACACCGGCGCCGTGAAGCGCCAGACAAGACGACGGGTACGGATTTTGCAAATAAGGATGAGTTCGCGGAACAAGCCGGTGTCCGGCGCTTCCTGGGCGCATTTGAGCGTCGTCTGTGGTTAGGCTTCGGTCAGAAGGCCAACAAGATGGCTGTTGACGTCGCCGGCTGACGGACTGAGGTAAAGCGTGGCGAGTTCGGTGGCCGTAAACCAGCCGGATTTTTCGACATCGGCCGTGCTGGGGTGGATGTGCTCGATGGCAACGTTGACGCGATAAAACAAATTAGCTTTGGGGATGCCGCCCACAACGGCGCCGGCGGTGGCCAGGATGACGCGGCCGTCGGTTTTGATGTCGGCGGGGGCGAGGCCGAGCTCTTCGGCTAGTTCGCGGATGAGGGCCTCGGCCGGGGTTTCGCCGTGGTCAATGCCGCCGCCCGGTAGGCTCCACCACTCATCGTCGCGCTCTTTGACAAGCAGAATTTTGTGGTCGCGGATGATGACGGCTTTGACAGCCACCCGATACAGGCTGTTGCAGATGGCATCGAGGCGCGGATCAACGGCGTCCACGCCCCTATTTGTCGCTGGCGGCGGCTTTGTGTCCAGTCGCGCCGAGCACTTTCACGGCTTTTTGGACGACTTCGTCGGGCGTGTGGTGGCTCTTGATGAGGTAATCGTTGACCCCTAAAGCTTTGGCGAGCTCTTGGTTCATGTCGACTTCGGCTTGGCCCAAGTTGGTGAGCAAAATGACTGGAATTTGGCGCAGGTCGGGTTGCTTCTTGATCTCTTTGAGCACATGGAAGCCATTGAGCTTGGGCATGAGGATGTCGAGCAAAATGAGTTCGGGTTGGAATTCTTTGAGTACGGCTAGGCATTCTTCGCCGTTGGTGGCTACTTTGACGCTGTGGCCTTCAAGTTCAAATTTGGCTTGGTACATCTCGACCAAGATGGTGTCGTCTTCGACCAGTAAAATTTTTGCCATACCCTAACTCCTCTTCCCCTAGTTTAACAGATAATCCCAGATGGCAACCACCCCTGGGGATCAAAATATTACTCTATGAGCGGTAATTGCTTGGCAATGGGCAAACTGAAGTTAAATCGGCTGCCTTTGCCCTCGATACTCGTGACCCAAATGCGGCCGTCGTGTGACTCGATGAGGTTTTTGACGATGTAGAGGCCGAGGCCGGTGCCGCCGGCTTGGACGCTCAGGGGATTGAAAATGCGGCCGAATTTGGTGAACAGGCGGTCGATCTGGGACTTGCCAATGCCTACGCCGTGATCGGCTACGGTGGTGATGAGCTCGTCGCCCTGGATGCGGAAGTTTATTTGGACCTCGGTGCCTGGCATTGAGTATTTGATGGCGTTGTCGACGAGGTTGAGGATGATTTGATGGAGCCTGGTCTCGTCGGCGAGCACTAGCGGCAGGCGTTGGCGGCGGCGGACATTGATCATGATGTGGCTGGCGGCACCTTTGGCGGCCACCTCGGAGACGACGCTCGCGATGACACTGTCGAGGGCGACAGGGGCGATGTTGAGGGTAATTTTGCCTGATTCGATGTAGGTGGCATCCATGAGATCTTCGACGAGGTCGATCATGCGTTGGTTTGATTGGTAGACGCGGCTGAGATAGTGAAACTGTTTGTCGCTGAGCTCGCCAAAATCGTGCTTGAGGGTCATGGAGAGAAAGCCTTTGATCGCGGTGAGCGGGGTGCGGAGTTCGTGGGACACGATCGAAATGAAGTCGGATTTGATCTCTTCGACTTCGCGGTCTTTGGTGGTGTTGCGGATAATGGCGATGCCGGAGGTGACTCGGCCGGCGTCGTCGAAGATCGGCGAGTAGCTGATCTCGGTCCAGACGCGGGTGCCGCCGCGGTTTTCGATGAGTTGTTCGCTTTTGGCGATGGTGACGCCTTCTTCGAGCACGCGCTCGATGGGGCCGACATTGGTGCCGCTGATGGTGTCGGGGCTGACGTTTTTGATGACCTTGCTAAACGGCTTGCCGATGGCTTCGGCGGGGTGGTATTGGGTGATCTGGGTGCAGGCGGGGTTGAACCCGACGATGGTGCCGCTGCGGTCGAAAATCACGATCCCCTCCTCGGTGAAGCGGAATACGGCTTCCCAGCGTTCGCGTCGAGCATTGACGTCGTGGTAGAGCGCGGCGTTTTCGACGAGCACGGCGAGGCGGGTGGCTACCATGCGCAACAATTTGGCTTCGTGTTCGCCGTAGGCGCGGCCGGCGCGGCCGGCGATGAGCACGCCCAGGGTCTTGGAGTGGTGGGTGATGGGCAGGGCGATGCGGTGCAATCCCCCGCTTTGGCCCGTAAGAGTGACGGGTTGGCGGCTGGTGAAGGCTCGGGCAGCTAGGTGTGGTGAGTTGAGCTCGAGCGTGAGGGTGTCACTGGGGTCGGGACTGACGGCTTGGTCTTGGACGAGCAGCTGTTTGCTGGGGTTGTACAGATAGAGCGACACTGAAGACGATTCGAGTAAGTTGGCGGTTTTGGCGAGATATTTTTGGTAGATGTTGGCGACATTGAAGCCGACGATGCCCGATAACTCGGCGAGTTGCGAAAGCTCGCGGAGGTGACGGTGGGCTTTGGCTGCCATTTCATTGGCCTCGACGGTTTTTTCGATGAGCGAGGTAATGTCGCGAGCGGTGGCGACGGCGCCGGTGACGCGGCCGCCGAGGGTGATGGGATTGACCGAGATTTGAACGTGACGGCCGGATTGGAGATCATGCCCGTAGCAGGTGATGCGTTTGCCGCGGAGGACGTTTTTGATCACTTCGAGGGGATCGTGATCGCAGGTGAAGTTTTTGCGGGCGGCGATTTGCTCGAAGAACGGCCGGCCGATCGGGTTGTCGGTGATATTGAAGAGTCGTAGCCATTCTTGGTTGCACTCGATGGTTTCGCCTTGCTCGCCGACCAAAATCAGTCCGTCCGAGATGCCGTTTTGGATGGCTTGCAATTTTTCTTTTTCGAGGTAGAGCGAGCTGACGTCGCGGATGCTCATGAGCGCCCCGATGCGAATGCCTTTGCTGTCGCGGTAGGGCGAGTAGACGGCTTCGAAGTAACGGGTATCGCCGTGTTCGTCGAGTGAGAACTGGGTGCGGCCGATGTGGCCCTGCAGGGCTTGCTCGATAGCGGCTTCGAGCCGGACGGTGTCGATTTTGAGGCCCGGAATGCGTTTGAGGGCGCGGAGGGGGAGGTGTTTCATGAGATGCTCGGGTCCTAGTCCCAGGGTGCTGCCGGCGGCGGCGTTGTAGTAGTGCATCTTGTGGTCAAGGTCGAAGACGAGCAAGCCGTCGCGCATGAGATTGCGGGTTTGTTCGATTTCGCCCGTGGCTTTGCGCAAGCCGGCATGGAGATTGGCGTTGGCGATAGCGATGCCGGTGTGCTCGGCCAGACTTTGGGCGAAGCGAATCTCGGCGTAGGTGAAGGTGCGGGGGGTTTTGGAGATGAGGCTGAGCGCGCCCACCAGCCGGCCGCCGGTAAAGATAGGCGCTAGCAAGGCTGAGCGCAGGCCCTCGCGCCGGGCCAACTCGGGGTTGTGGGTAAGCGGGGCAGTTTCGAGGTTGTCGAGCTGGATGGGGCTGTCGGCCTTCATGAGTCGCTTGATGAAGGGAGAATCTTTGGAGGCGCGCATGTGGGCGACGAGTTCGGGGGAAAGTCCTACGGTCTGGTCGACGTAGTATTCTCGGCCGCCGGGGCTGGCCAAGGCGAGCGCTACGGCGTCGACGCGAAAGAATTTGCGGGCCTGTTGCAAGAGGGTCGACGAGACTTTGTCGAAATCGAGCGAACCGGTGATGACCTGAGTGATGCGCTGGAGGGTGATGGCTTCGGCTAGGCTGTTTTTGTTGGATTGCTCGAGCAGGAGGGTTTTGATGCCGGCGGCGATGGTGTTGATGAGATGTTGAAGGTTGGTTTGGTTTTCGGTGGAGAGCTCGGTGTCGGTCCAGATGATGATGCCGCCTAGGTATTCTTCGCGCCAGTTGAGGATGTGGTGTTGAGGCCGGCCTCCCGCGGCGGTGGCGACGGCGGATTGGTCGGTTCCCGGCCAGGTACGCAAGGTTTCGGCCGACAGGTCGCCGGGGTAGCGCAGGAGCCCGCGGGCAGCCATGGGCAGCGTTTGCTCGGCGATCGTGTGATGCCCGTCGCCGACCGCCGCAATGAAGCCGCAGACCGGTGCCTGGAGGGTGCGGCTGAGGATTTTGCAGGCTTGCTGCAGGAACCCACTGGGGGTTTTGGCCGAAGTGGCGGCGGCCAAGAGCTCATGGACCTCGGTGGGCATGGGCGCTAAAGTGATGGGCGCTGATTTGGAGTGTGGCACGAGAAGTTGGCTCCGCCTTTCTGGTTCTAACGGTAGCACCTTGTTCTTGTATCACTCAAGCATGAGACGGATGGTGCCGGGCGCTAGGGATTGATCTTGGCTTGGCTGATAATTTGATTAAATTCGGTGCTCAATTGATCGTTTTCGGTGCTAAAGAGTAAGACTTTGTCGCGAATGGGTACTACGACTAAGCGAACGGTTTTGAGATCGCCGAATTGGCCGACGATGTTGATAGCGGGCTGGCCGGAGACCTCCGTACTACTTTGTTTGAGAGTGCCTTTCTTGAAGAGGCTGGCGTACTGGGCCAGGTACTTATCTTTGGGCTGGTCGAGAAATATTACTTTGGCGGCGATTTTGTCGTCTTGACCGTTTTTGCGCCGAACGAAGTCGGGGTTTACGATGAGCTTTACTTGGGTGCCGGTGTTTTCTTCGTCGACGGTGCTGGTCCAGGTTTTGGGGAAGTTGATTACAAAGGCGCCAAAGGGTTCGGGGGCGGTGTACGAGCGAAAGGGTGATTCGTTTTGTTTGGTGAAATCGGCCTGGTCGGTTTTTTTCTGCTCATCACGGGCTTTGGCTGCGGCCGCGGCTTTTTGCGCCTCGAGGGTTTTGGTAGCGGTGGCGGCTTTGCTCGAGAATGTGAGCGTGAGTACTCCGAACCCGACGGTGCCGAGGCCGAGCAACAGAACCAGAATAATGAGAATGCCCGCCGGGCGTCCACTGCCTCCCCTGCCGGGGGCAGTGTTGAAGGGCCCGGAACTGTCGGGCATGAGTGTCTGAGTATCCATAATTAATGCTTATGCTACAGCGATAGGTGGGTTATTTCAAGGTGGCGACGGGCGCGCCGTACTGATAGACGTAGGTGTTGTGCGTCTCGTGGATGGGGGTTTGTCCGGGGAGTTGAAAGACGTATGAGATGACCCTGGTGGGTGCGGTGATTTCGGTGCGGAATTTTTCATGGAGCCGGGCCATGTACTTGTCGAGGATGAAGATGTAGATGACGTCGGCGGGCGGGAGTTTGACGTGCCAGATGTCGGCGGTGTGGATGGTGACAAGCTTTCGATAACGCCAACACACGAGGCGCGAGATGAGCACCAGGTACGGATTGATCTCGTAGCCGATGCAGCGAATGCCCCGCGCGGCGGCGGCGCGCAAAAGGCGGCCGTCGCCGGAGCCCAGATCGATGAGGGTTTGGCCGGGCTTGAGGTTGGCGATCTCGAGTAGTCGCCGGCTATCGCGGTGCAAAATGGGGACGTAGGGCGCACCCAGTACGGCACCAATGCCAAAGGGCAAAACGATGGCGAGGGCTATGAGAGCGATGGCTTCCACGGCTGCCGGTAGCTCTAGGCCCCGAAGAGGCCGGTTTGGTCACCTTGGTCGTCGGCGGGTTCGGGTGCCGTAGTGGTGTCGGTGGGTGTGGCGGCGGGGCCGGCCGCGGGAGCGCTAAAGCGCTGGCGGATTTTTTCGACCCGGTTCTCGATGGTGGTGAGGTGGGTTTTGAGCTCGCCGGCGAGCTCCATGCCGCGCTCGAATTTGGCGAGGCCGGCATCGAGGTCGACGTCGCTCGATTCGAACCAGGCGGTGATTTCCTCGAGCTCACCGAGGGATTTTTCGAATTCAAATGGTTTGGTTGTCACTGGCTTGCGTTACCTCCGCGGCGATAGTTTCCTCGGCCAATTGTATCATGAGCGGAGTGCCGGGCCCGGCGTCGGCGGCGCGGCGCACGATGCGCTGTGGGCTGCGCACGATGGCGTAGCCGCGGCCCAGCACGGCTTTGGGGTCGAGACTTTGCAGGAGGCGGGTGAGGCTCGTGACGCGCGTGTGGCGCTCGGTGAGCACGTGCTCGAGGCCTCGCTCGAGGGCCTGGCGTAGCGCGGCCAAATGTTCGCGCGGGTAGCGCAAGGCGGCTTCGAGCCGGCCGAGCGCGCCGTCGGTGCGGCGGTGGTAGCCGGCGATGAGCGCACTCACGGCGGCGCTTTGGCGGCCGGCCAAGTGCGTAATGTGGGCGGTGATTTCGGTGCGGTCGGGCACCACAAGGCGCGCGGCGTCGGTGGGCGTGGCGGCGCGTAGGTCGGCGGCGTAGTCGGCGAGCGAGAAGTCGACTTCGTGGCCGACGCCGACGACCGTGGGGGTGCGGCTGGCGGCCACGGCGCGGGCGACGGGTTCGGTCGAGAAGGCCATGAGGTCTTCGAGCGAACCGCCGCCGCGAATGAGTACCAGTACGTCGGCGGGCGGGCTGAGGTGGTTGAAGTAATCGAGTGCGCCCAAAATTTGGTCGGGAGCCGCTACGCCCTGAACGCTGACATCGGCCAGCAATACCTCTACCCCACCCCATCGGGAGCCCAGAATTTTGATGAAGTCGGCGTAGGCGGCGGAGGCGCCGGAGGTAATGAGCCCCAGGCGCACGGGGAATTTGGGAATGGGTCGTTTGCGGCTGGGGTCGAACAGGCCTTCGGTCTCGAGTTTTTTCTTGAGCAGCTGCATGGCCCGGCGCAGCTCCCCTTCTCCGGCTAGTTCGATTTCGCGGACAGTCAGGCTAAATTTGGAATATTTGGTAACTTTGGGCGAGCCGGTGACGCGAATCTTCATGCCATCTTCGATGGGCAGCTTGAGCTGGTGAATCATCATGAAGCAGCCGAGGGTGTTGGTGTCGTCTTTGAGGTCGAAAAAGATGAATTTGCCCTGGTTGACCTTAAAGCTCGATACCTCGCCTTCGATTATTACCTCGGGGTAGGCAAAATTCAGGGTTTCGTTGATGATGGCGAGGAATTCGCTGACGGTGATGGTTTGGGGGGTCATGATTGGATTATAGCGTACGGATGGGTTGGCGCGCGGGCCCTCGTCTCGGCGTGAGACGAGGGCCCGGCGGCGGACTGCCCATTACCCGGGGCAGCGGGAGACTCTGATCACCCCCTTAGACGGCGTTGGCTCCGACCGTGTGGCGGGACGGCGTCGCAGTGTGCATCGTGTTCCCCCTTGGTGGTGCTAGGCGGCTAGCTTGAGCTCCATGGCGTGGTCGGCGATCCCATCCTTGATGAAATCGCGGATGCTGTAGTGGCGGGAGTGCAGGGCCTCGAGCTCATCGCGGGTGATGAGCAGGATTGCTACCTGGTTGAGGCTGGCTGCTGCGCGCACCTTGGCCTGCTTGAGGTGCAGGCAGCGGCGCGCGAGGGTGACCTCGATGTAGATGCCCTGATCGGGCAGGTAGAAATCGGGCCGGAGGATGCTCATCCCGCGGCCGGTGAGCCCCGTCTCGAGCTCGTGGGGCTCGTACTGGGGCTCGATGTCTGCCTCGCTGAGCCATCGGTCTACCATGCGCTCGCTGGGGTTCCGGGGCCCGCGCCTGTAGGTGCCGCTGGCGCCGTGGTGCCGGCTGGAGCGAGATCGGCCGCTTCCGAGGGTGCACCGTGGTGGTCGGCCGGTGGGCCGGTGGGTGGGTGGATGGCGGTAGTTTGCTACAATTGCCACGAGTTCTCCCTCGGGTTGGGGGCATGTCAACGAGCAAAAGAGCCGCCCGCGTGGGGTGGCTCAGGTCGTGCTAAGAGGCGCGGTGACCGCGAAGGGTCCGATGGGGACCGCCCGGATGGTGGCTGCGCATCTCATGGCTCTATTATGGGATATTTGCGTGTTGTTAGTCAAATTGCTATAATTATACAATTATGTCATTACTTAATTTCGTGGCAATTTTGGGTCGTCAGCCGGAACTTGGCTTGGTGGAGCTAGAATCTGTGTTGGGTGCGCAGGGGGTGCGACCGTTTGGACGGCAGGTTGCCTTGGTGGGTGAAATGGTGCCCGTGGACCAGCTGGGTGGGGTGTTGAAGCTGGGCGAGGTATTGTACCGGGGTGCGGTGAAGCCGTTGCGGGAGTTGCCGGTGGATTTCGAGGCGCTGCCGATGCGCGCCACGAAGACGCCGTTTGCCATCAGCTGCTACGGTGGGCGCGAGACGGCACGGTCGCTGACGGCGGCGGGGCTGGAATTGAAGAAGCGGCTGCGTGAGCGCGGATCGGTGCGGTTGGTGCAGCCGGCGAAGGGGCTGGCGGTATCGGCGGCGGAGTTGCGCCACAACCGCGTGATCGAGGATGGTTTTGAGCTGCTCGTGGTGGTGGCCGAGCATGAAATGATCGTGGCGCGTACGGTGGGGGTGCAGGATATCGACTGGTACTCCAAGCGCGACTACGGCCGGCCGGCCCGGAGTGCTACCGTAGGCATGCTGCCGCCGAAATTGGCGCAGGTGCTCGTGAATACGGTGCGAGCCGAGGTGGTGTGCGATCCGTTTTGCGGTACGGGAGTGGTGCTGCAGGAGGCGCTGCTGGCGGGGCGGGTGGTGGCGGGTTCGGATCTGGCGGCGGAGATGGTGACGGCGACCAGCGCGAATCTTGCTTGGCTGGCCGAGCAGGTGTCGACTCCCCTGCCGGCTTGGAGTGCGGCCGAGGCTGACGCCCGCTTGGTGCGGCTGCCGCCCGGGTGTGCCGTGGTGAGCGAGGGCTACCTGGGGCCCAACCTGATGCGGCTGCCAGGGCCGGCGGAGCTCGACCGGATGCGGGCTGAACTGCGGGAATTGTACCGCATGAGTTTGCGCAATTTTGCGGCGCAATTGCCGGCGGGAGCTGAGGTGAGCCTGTGTGCGCCGGCGTGGCGGGATGGCCGTCGCTGGCAGTATCTGGGATTGGTTGACGAATTACCTGATTTAGGCTACACTCTGAAGGGTTTTGAGCATGTCCGCACTCCCCTGCTCTACGCGCGGGACGATCAAGTGGTCGGACGGCAATTATTGTTACTGAGGAAGAACTAAATGTCACATACAAAAGCTGGTGGTTCAGTCAAGACTGGCCGCGATAGTCAGGCTAAGCGTCTCGGCGTAAAGCTCTTTGGTGATCAGTTTGTGCGCTCCGGCGGGGTGCTGGTGCGCCAGCGTGGTACTCGCATGGAGGCCGGCGTGGGTGTGGGCGTGGGTAATGACCACACGTTGTTTGCACTCACCGATGGCATTGTGAAGTTTTCGGTGAAGAAAGTGCAGAAATTCACCGGTACCAAGGTCCGCCGCACGATTGTTTCGGTCGTTTCGGACAATTAGTCGCTCGCAATTTTGATTGAGAAAATCCGCCTTCGGGCGGTTTTTGCTTGCCATAGGTGGACTGGGTCGGGTATTATTGAAATATGAACAAAAGCCGAACTAAGCTTTTAGAATTGCTGCGTAGTATCGTGCCTTATGACGATGATGAGAAGCGGGTGTTGACCGAGGTGCGGGCGTGGATTCGGTCGGATGCTGAGCTGTATCGTGGCGATCAGCCCGATGAGCCGAGCCCTCATCTGGTGGCTTATGTGGTGTTGGTGGATCGGCGGCGGCAAACGGTGCTGCTGTTTGACCATCGCAAGTCGGGCCTATGGTTGCCGGCGGGTGGGCATGTTGAGCGCGGTGAAGACCCGGCGGCTACCGCGGCGCGCGAGCTGATCGAGGAGCTGGGTTTGGCGGCGGCCAAAGCGGCGGTGATCGCGTCGGTGCCGTTGTTTGTGACGGCTAATCAGACCCGCGGTGCTCACGGGCATGTAGATGTTAGCTTGTGGTATGTTGTGGATGGATCGGAAGATATGCCGATGATGCCGGATCCCCGCGAGTTTCGCGGCTGGGCATGGCGGAGCTTTGAGGAAGTTTTGGGAGCGGACGCCGATACCATGGACCCGCAAATAAAGCGGTTTGTGGCTAAACTGCGCGGCTCGGTTGGCTTCTAGCTCGTAGTTTTTAGGTTTCTTTGATGCCGAGATGAAATCGGATGCGTTTCATGACGTCAGCGATGACGGCTTGGGACTTCACGAGGAATTCATCGGCACCCAGATCTTTGGCGCGTTGGCGATCGGAAGGCTGCGATAGAGCCGTGAGGATGATGATTTTGGTGTGGGCGGTTTCCCTGGTGTTGCGGATGATGTCAAGGACATCGAAACCGGAGATCTTGGGCATCATGATGTCGAGCAAGATGAGATCGGGGTGGTATTCCAATGCTTCTTGCATGGCGGCTTCACCATCGGGGCAGTGATGAACGTCAAAGCCTTCGGCTTCCATGCGGACCTGATAGGCCGTGGCGAGAGCAAGATCGTCTTCGACGAGGAGAATGCGCGGCTTCTTGCTCTCTTTCATAACTCAACTATACTACGTTTTGCCTCGGCATGAGTACCATGCTGCTCATGCTGGCGACCGGCGGCTTTGATGAAGCCGTCGAAGAGCGGGTGCGGGCGGTTGGGACGCGACTTGAATTCGGGATGGAATTGGCTGGCGACGAAGTAGGGATGTTGGGCGATCTCGATAATCTCGACGAGGCGTTTATCGGGCGACAGGCCGGCGATCACCAGGCCGGCCGCGGTGAGCTGTTCGCGGTAATCATTGTTGACCTCGTAGCGGTGACGATGGCGCTCCAGAACTTCTTTTTGGTTGTAAGCAGCGGCGGTTTTGGTGCCCTTGGTGATGACGCAGGGGTAATTGCCCAGCCGCATGGTGCCGCCCTTGTTGGTGATGTCTTTTTGGTCGGCCATGATGTCGATAACGGGGTGGGGTGTCTGGGCGTCGACTTCAGTGGTGTTGGCGCCGGTGAGGCCGGCGCGTCGGGCCAGGGCGATGACGGCCATGTGGAGGCCGTAGCAGAGACCCAGGTACGGGATGTTGTGCTCGATGGCATAATTGGCGGCGGCAATTTTGCCTTCCACGCCGCGGCTACCAAACCCGCCGGGAACGACCAGACCGTCGTAGCCCTCCAGCAATGATGAATTGTCGACAATTTGTTCGGAGTCGATCCAGCAGATTTCGGGCTGGATGCGGTTGGCCCAACCGGCGGCTTTGATGGCCTCGAAGACGCAGAGGTAGGTATCTTCGTTTTCCATGTACTTGGCCACGACGCCGATTTTGAGCTTGCGGTGGTCGGGGTGCTTGATGAGGTCGACGAGGCGCTGCCAGTCGGCGAGTTTGACACGGCGGTTGCTCAGGCCGAGCTGAGTAGTGATGTAATTGCCGATGCCGGCTTGCTCGAGCAATAGCGGTACTTCGTAGACGGTTTTTACCGTCTGCATAGGCACAATGCCGGCTTCATCGACGTCGCAGAAGAGGCTAAGCTTGTGGAGTACATTTTGGCTGACGGGTTTTTCGGCGCGGGCCACGATGACATCCGGCTGGATGCCGGCTTCGCGCAGATCGCGGACGGTATTTTGGGCCGGCTTGGTTTTGATTTCGTGCGAGGCTTCGAGATACGGCAGGTAGACTACGTGCACATACAGCGTGTTTTGGTGGCCGACTTTGCGGCGGAGTTGGCGGATGCCTTCGAGAAATGCCAGCGATTCGATATCGCCAACGGTGCCGCCGATCTCGACGATGTGGAAGTCGAAGCCCTCCCCCGCTTCGAGGATGCGCTTGACGATTTCGCCGGTGACATGCGGGATGATTTGGACGGTTTTGCCGAGGTATTTGCCGGCGCGCTCGTCGGCGAGGACGTTGGCGTAGATGCGGCCATTCATGAGCGAGCTGGAGCGGCCGAGTTCTTCATCCAAGAAGCGCTCGTAGTGGCCGAGGTCGAGATCGGTTTCGGCGCCGTCTTTGGTGACGAAGACCTCGCCGTGCTCGGCGGGGTTCATGGTGCCGGCATCGGTATTGAGGTAAGGGTCACATTTTTGGATATTAACAGAAAAACCGCGAGCTTTGAGGATGGTGCCGATCGAAGCTGCGGTAATGCCCTTTCCGAGTCCGGAAAGTACTCCCCCTGTTACAAAAATAAATTTTGTCTGGCTTCCTTTCGCCACACGTCTCCTTTCCAACACACTCGTTTCATCGGTAACACCAATTGGTTCAGATAATACCTGAGACTGCGGGCGAGGGCAAGCAAAATTTTTATGCTCTGGTTGGTAGATGGCTATTGGACATCGTCGAGGGTGCGGACGATTTCGATCGAGGGATCGGTGGTTTGGGGATAACGGTGACCGGGGCGCACGATCTGGACGCGGCGAATGCTGGGTCGGGACGGCACGGCTTCTATCTGGGCCGGAGAGTCGTCGACGACGAGAGCGGTGTCGTAGGGATGGTGATCGTAGGTGATCGCGGTTGCCCATTCGCCGGCAAGCATCAGGCCCTTATTGGTGGCGATAACGCGGGCGGAGATGGCGTCTAGCTGCGGGCTGCAGAGGCGCTGCTTGAACCAAAAGCCAAACTCGAGGTTGACCGTAAGGATGGCCGTCTTGGTGTGGGGGTCGGCTATGAGGCGCTGCACGAACCTCCGGGCGTCGGGGAACATCAAGTCGGGTTCGCCGGTCCGGAGGTGGTGGATCGCGAGTATGCGGTGAACGAGGCGGTCCTGGACGGTTTGGTCGGCTGGGTCGTGACCGTGTTGGCGCAGATGTGCCTGCACGTCGTAGCCGATGCCTTCGCCGGTTTCGTCACGAACGTAATGTTGGTTGATTTGAGCGGCGAACGCCTGGGCATCGATGCCAAACTCGGCTTCTACGGCTTGCGAGAGGGCTGTTACGAAGCTGTTTACGTCAAACAGGGTGCTGTCAAAATCGAGAACGGCGATGCGACTGGCAGTCACGGGCGGGCGCCTCCGGTTATTTCAGTAATTCGAGGGCTTTGTCGAGCTGAGGGTCGCGGCCGGCGTTGAAGTCGTCGGGGGTGAGGGCGGCCTCGACGTCGGGCTTAATCCCCTCTTTGTTGATGTTGACGCCGGCGGGAGTGTACCAGTGCGCCACGGTGACTTTGAGCTGGGCGCCGTCGGGCAGGTCTTTGATTTCTTGCACGCTGCCTTTGCCGAAGCTCTTTTCGCCCACGAGTTGAGCGGCTTTGTTGTCGTGGAGGGCGCCGGCGACGATCTCGGAGGCACTGGCGGAGCCGGCGTTGATGAGCACGATGGTGGGCAGGCCCTTGAACTTGCCGCCGCTCGAGGCCGTGAGCGTGTTGGTGGTTTTGCCGCCGGTGCGTTCGGAGACGACGGTTTTGCCGGTATCGAGGAATTGGCTGGCGACCGATACGCCGGCGTCGAGATAGCCGCCCGGGTCGTTGCGCAGGTCGAGGACGACGCGAGTGGCGCCTTGGGCCTTGAGGTCGGTGGCGGCCTTGTCGACGAGGTCGGCGGTGTCGGGGCTGAAGCGGGTGATGTTGATGTAGGCGACATTGCCGTTTTTGAGGCTGGATTTCACGCTTGGCACGGTGATGTTGGCGCGCGTGATGGTGACGTCAAACGCCTGGGGAGTGCCGGTGCGGACGATTTTGAGCGTCACTTTCGTGCCGGCGTCGCCGCGGATCTTGGAAACGGCGGTGTCGACGGTCATGCCCGAGGTATCTTCGTTGTTGATTTTGGCGATGAGGTCGCCGCTCTTGAGTCCGGCAGCGGCGGCGGGGGTGTCGGCGATGGGAGCGATGATGGTGAGGATGTTGTTCTTGATGCCGATTTCGGCGCCGATGCCCGAGAGTTTGCCGGTGAGGTCGTCGGATAATTCTTTGGCGGATTTGGCGTCGAGGAAGACGGTATAGGGGTCGCCGCCGGCCGCCACCAGACCGGCTTTGGCGCCGTCGACGGCTTTTTGATTGTCGATTTGACCGTCAAAATTGCGCTGCATAAGGGCATAAATGTCGTTGAGACTGGAGAAATCGGCTTTGTGAACGGGTTTGAGAAATGGTAGCGAAACTAGGCTGCCGGAAGCATCGCCGGCGTAAAATGAGCTGCCGGCCACCGCGATAATGATGGCCGCTAAAATGAGCGGGTTGAGTTGGACTTTTTTCAAAACCACGGGCCTTTCTAGTGAATATATTTGAAGTACGTCGCCGGGTAGCTGCCATACCGGAAGTGGCCGTCGCCGTCGTAGTTCATCTCGCTGACGATGACGTTGCTGCCCTGAATCGCCTCCACGACCGTGACGTGGCCGAAGTAGCCGGCGTCGGTTTGGGCTACGGCGCCGACTTCGGGAGAGCTGTCGACGCGGTAACCGGCGTTTCGGGCGCCGTCGTCCCATTGATTGGCGTTGCCCCAGGCGTAGACCGGGTGGCCCATTTGCTGACGCCGCCAGCCAGCCCAGGACACGCATTCGCGGTTGTAGCCCCAGGGTCCGCCGTAGCCGGGGTAATCTTGGGCGGCGTTGCACCAGAGCATGGGGTAGCCGCCGTTGCCGTGGCCGTTGTCACAGGCACCGCCCGAGCCGCCCGATGCGCCCGGGATGGAGCCGTTGAAACTGCGGGATGAAGCGGCCAAAATGGCGGCTTGCTGGGATTTGAGGCTGGCAATCTTGGTGTTTGAGTCTTTGACTTGCTGATCGGCGGCGCCGGCATTCTGCTGAGCGAGTGCGAGGAGCTGGTTGATCTCGTTTCGAGAGGCGATGAGCTGTTGCTGTTGCAGTTTTTGGCCGGAAAGGATGGACGCCACCTGCTCGCGCTGGCCTTGGAGCTGCTGCTGGAGGGTTTGGATGTCGGCCATGGCGGATTGAATTTTGGTTTTGATACGGTCCTGATATTGCTGCTGATCGAGAAACTCCGAGATGTTGTGGCTCGAAGCGAGCATCTCGATGGGCGTGACGTTGCTGTCGAGGTACATCGACTTGAGGTTGGCGGCGAGCACAGTCTTTTGCTCGGCGAGTTTGGCTTCGTTCTCGGCAATGTTGGCGGTGACTTTGTTGAAGAGCGCTTGATTGAGGTTGATTTGCGTCTGGAGCGCGGCGGATTGGGCCTGGAGTTCGGCCACTTTGGAGCGGTAGTCGTTGGCCTGGGTGTGGAGACTAGCGGCCTGTTGGGCCTGTCCGCTCATTTGCTGCTTGAGGGCGGCGATCTGATCGTCGAAGCTGTCCGCGAATGCCGGCCCAGCGCTCGAGAATACCATCGCAACCAGGCTTACGAGAGCGATGCACGCCTGATTGATTTTTGGTTTTGGGTCGCGGTAGAAACGAATGGTCTGGCCCCTCCAAGGTACCCCAATAGTAGCCTCGGTAGCCCTATCTGTCAAACTGGTTGTGCTCTTGACGTAATTACTAAATTATGGAGAGATCGAGGCTCAAACTTGAGAATTTAACTCAAAATTCAGCGAGGGTAGCGCTTACGGACCAGCGTTGTGATGTGCTCGGCCAATTTTTTGTCGCGGGCCTCTGTCGGCCCAACCCCAAAAGCGCGTTTGATATTAACGGCCCAAGCCTTTGATTGGTTTGTCATGGTAGGTAGTGCTTCGGGCAGATAAGCGTAATAATCGCAGAGAACCTGGTCGATATGCTTAATGTAAAAAGGATATTGGATAGCTATCCGCGCGATCAAATCCCAGTCTTCGGCCCATGGCTGAGAGGGGTCGAATGTCCCCACGATTTTTATAATGTCGGCGCGATGGACAAAACAACCAATGTCGATATAATTGCCATTTTGAAAGGCTGCCGGGTTGAAGGGTAGGCTGCGGGTTTTGCGCCCGATTACGTGCGGTTCGTCTAAATTGCCGTCGACCAGGAATAGATTTTGACCGGTATAGGCTGCTACAAAAGGCTCTGTTAATTCATCGGCTAGGACTTTTAAGAAATCTGGATGGAAGGTGTTATCTGAATCGAGGTAGGCAATAAATGTACCTTTGGCCGACTCTAGGGCGGTGTTGCGAGCGGCGGCCGGTCCGGCATTGGGTTGCTTGATGATCTGAAGGCGTTGGTCGGCTATGCGGGCTAGGACTTCACCTGTATTATCGGTAGATCCATCGTCAACCACGATTAGCTCAAAGTCGGCGAAGGTTTGGTTTAGGGCCGAGTCGATCGCACGTTTGAGCAGCTTGGCTCGGTTGTATGTGGGCATGATAATGCTGAAATATGGTGGTGTGTTATTCATAGCTTCAGGTACCGGCTCATGGCGAGTAGCGAGGAGAATGCGCCGATGAATATGCCGATCACGAGCTCGCCGATGATGACGAAGGCGGGGTAGCTACGGAAGAACTCAATGGTGGATTTGACGTCGATGTACCCAGAGAGCTTGGGCCCGGCGCCGAGCAAGAGCGCGTAGGACAGGCTGGCGGCGATGACGGCGGCGACGATGCCGTAGAGGGCGGCTTCGAACAGGAATGGTCCGCGAATAAACCATTTGGTGGCGCCGACGAGCTTCATGATCTCGATTTCTTCTTTGCGGGTAAAGATGGCCATGCGGATGGTGTTGAAGATGATGAGCGTGGAGATGATCACGAAGATAATGCTGGCGTAGAGGCCGGTGGATTTGAAGAAGTTTGACACCGAAACGATGCGGTCGATGGTGGATTTGTCCTTGCCAGAGTAGGTGGTGCCTTTGTCGGGGTCGAGCAGAGGCTTGTAGTCGGGTTGGTTGGTGACGGCGATGATGCTGTCGATTTTCTTGGGGTCTTTGGCTTTCACCTGGAATGAGGCCGGGAGGGCGTTGCCGGCGACATCGAGGGCCCTGAGCAGGCTGGGGTCGTTGGCGTGTTGGGCCTTGTACAGCGCTACGGCGTCGGCTTTGGACGTGTAGTGGATGGCGTCGACGTTAGGGTTGTTTTTCAGTGCGGCTTGGAAGGTGTTGCGCTGCGCGGGCGTGATGGTGTCGTTGAGGTAGACCGAGACGTCGATTTTGTCAGTGACACCTTTAATGGTGCTGGTGAGGGCCGAGTTGGAAATAAACGACAGCACGATGATCGACAGCGTGATGGTCATCACGGCGGTGGCGGCGGTGGATAGCCAGGCGTTGCGGATGAAATTGCGCAGGCCGGCGTGCATGACCCGCCATAGTTGAAGTATCATTTGCCGCCCTCCAAGGTGTAGCGGCCCTGCTCTTCGTCTTTGATGATGCGCCCGCGGTTGATGGTGATCACGCGGCGCTTGAGGGCGTTGACGATTTCTTTGTTGTGCGTGGTGAGCACGACAGTGGTGCCGAAACGGTTGATTTTGAGCAGGAGCTCGATGATTTCCCAGGCGTTTTTGGGATCGAGATTGCCGGTGGGCTCGTCGGCGATGAGGATTTTGGGCTGGCGGATGAGGGCGCGGGCGATAGCGACGCGTTGGCGCTCGCCGCCGGAAAGCTCCGTGGGGAAGCTGTTTTCCTTGGGGCTGAGGCCGACGAGGGTGAGCATTTTGGGCACGGCGCGCTTGATTTCGCGGCCGCGGGCACCGGAGACTTCGAGCGCGAAGGCGACGTTTTCGCCGACGCGGCGGCCGGGCAGGAGTTTGAAGTCTTGGAATACCACACCGATGCGGCGGCGCACCAGCGGCACGTCGCGGGCGGTGATGGTGTCGTAATCGAGGCCGCCGACAATGATTTTGCCTGAGCTGTGGACTTCCTCGCGCGTGAGGAGCTTGATGAGCGTGGACTTCCCTGCCCCGCTCGATCCCACAATGGTCACGAATTCTTTGGGCTGAATGTGCAAATTCAGGCCGCTGAGCGCGACCATCTGGTTCGGGTACACTTTAGTGACTCGGTCGAAGAGAATCATTTGACCTTAGTGTAGCATATGGGGCTGGCTCTGGTGGTGCGGTGTGCCCATTTGTAGCGGGTATAACGGAATCCGAGGAATGGGGCGAGATTCTCCCTCGCTAATGGGTCAATTCCTCGGATTCCGTTATACGTACTGGGTGGGTCAACTCCGCGGTCATGGGCTAGGCTCTGTCGGCGCCGATTTGGGAGTTTAGATAGGCTTCGATAAATAGATCAAGGTCGCCGTCAAGCACGTCTTGAGCCTGGTTGGTTTCGGCACCGGTGCGGACATCTTTGACCTTGGTGTAGGGGTGGAGGACGTAGTTGCGGATCTGGCTCCCCCACTCGGCCGATTTGTCGCTGGCGCGCAGCTCGGTGAGACTGGCCTTGGCTTGGGCTTCCATGAGGGTGGCCAGGCGGGATTTGAGGATGGCCATGGCTTTTTCTTTGTTTTGGAGCTGGGAGCGTTCGTTTTGGATGGCGACCACGAGGCCGGAGGGGAGGTGCGTAATGCGCACGGCGGAGTCGGTGGTGTTGACGGATTGGCCGCCGTGGCCGCCGGAGCGGTAGACATCGATGCGGAGGTCGTCGGGGTCGATTTCGAGCTCGGGGCCGGCTGCGATCTGGGGCAGGACCTCGACGAGCGCGAACGAGGTTTGGCGCAGGTTGTCGGAGTTGAAGGGGCTCAGGCGCACCAGGCGATGCACGCCGGCTTCGCCTTTGAGCTTGCCATAGGCATAGGGGCCGTTGATCTCGAAGGTGGTGCTTTTGATGCCGGCTTCTTCGCCGTGCGAGGTGGAGTCGACTTCGGCGCTGAAACCGGCGCGTTCGGCGTAGCGCAAGTACATGCGTTGGAGCATCTGGGCCCAATCTTGAGCGTCGGTGCCGCCGGTGCCGGCGTGGATTTCGACAATGGCTGAGGAGCGGTCGTGCGGGCCGGAGAGTTTGAGCTCGAATTGGCGGCGGTCGAATTCGGCCTGGGTGTGGTCGTAGAGTTCGCGGACTTGCGCCTGAGCGGCTTCGTCGGTGCCGCCGACCTCGAGGTGTGCGAGCTCGAGGGCCTCGTTGGCGTCGGTTTGAAGGTTGTCCCAGGAGGCCACGTGACGCTCGAGCTCCGCGAGCTGTTTGCTGACGGCGCCGGCGGCCTGCGAATCGCTCCAGAAGTCCGGCGCGGTGGCTTGGGCTTGGAGCTCGGCCACGCGGCGGCGATCGGCGTCGAGGCCGAGTTTGGTGGTGGCCTCGCGGATGCTGCTTGCGAGGGCTTCGAGTTGGCGGATGAGGTCTTGCATGGTGCTCATTATAGCTCGACAACTCAAAAAGACCCTCATGGCGAGGGTCTTTTTGGCTGAGCCGAGGCTCGGTTTGGGTTTACTTGCGGCGGCGCGACTTGATGTAAGCCGTAGCCGTGCCGATCATGGCCGTGAGGCCGATGATGGCGCTGGCGTCGCCCGCACCGGTTACCGGCAGGATGGCCGGAGCCACGGTGCTGGTGCCGAGCGTAACGCCCGGGGTCGGGGTGGGCGTGGGGTCGGGCGTGTGCGTAGGCGTGGGGGTCGGGGTCGGAACCACGACGTTCACGTAGGCTACGTCACAACCCCTTTGGGGTACCTTGTGGTCGACCGAGTCGCCGGTGAAGCAAGCGGTGTTTTTGATGGCACCGGCCGTGGTGGCGCTGACCTTGACGGTAATGGTGCGCTTGGCGGTTTGCTTCATCTGGATGGTACCAACGTTGTACGAGTCGGTCTTCACGAGCGTGAGGCCGGCCGGCAAAGCGTCGGTGATGGCAGTGTTGATGAGCTGGTCTTGGTTGCCGGTAGCCAGGTTTGAGATGCTAACGGTGTAGACGAGCGTGTCGCCGGGGCGAGCCATAACGGCGGTACCGAGGGTATCGGCTTTGGACAGGGCAGAACCAGTGGTGAGGTTTTGGACATCTTTGGTGATGACGCCCTGGGGGTGGCAGGCGCCGGCCAGGCCAACGCCCAGTACCGCGAGGGTACCCATGGCGACGCCGGCCTGGGTGAGGCGGCGAGCCGAGGTTTGATTCATGGTGATCATAATAGTAGTAATCTCCTTCTCAATCGCTCGGGTTATGAGCGAATCGATACACTTTACTACATATACTCTATTTTGTCAATAGTTTAGGCGCGGGGTGCTATTGAAAGGGGTTCAAGAATGGCTTGGTGTGGGGCAGGATTATAGGGGGAAGATTGGGCAACGTGAGGAGCGGAATCGTGGGTGCGGTGGGACTGGCTGGGGTCGGCGGTATGTCGACCTGTGGAGCTCGGCTGGCGCAGGGTTTGGTGGGCATGGCTGAGGTCATGAATATCTCGGTGTAGCCGGCGTCCCAGGGGTTGGCAAGCCCCCCGTCGGCGGCGCAGACCTTGGCCGTGCCGATGCCGGCGGGAATGCTGAAGTCGACGACGGGTTGGTCGGCCAGGGCGGCTTCCATGAAGGTGCCCCAAATGGGGGCGGCGCCGGTGATGCCGTCGACATTGTTCATCGGCGTGTGGTCGTTGTTGCCCACCCATACGGCGGTGGCGAGCTGGGGCGTGTAGCCGACGGTCCAGTTGTCGCGGAAGTCATTGGTGGTACCGGTTTTGGCGGCGGTGGGGCGGCTGAGTTTGAGTGGTGAGTTGGGGCCGAATTCGGGGGTGCGGGCGGGGTTGTCGGAGAGAATGTTGGTGATCATATAGGCGATGCGGGGATCGAGGACCGCTTGGGGAGTGGTGTTGGCTGGTTTGGTGATGTCTTGGCCGTAACGATTTTGGACTTTTAGGATGGCTCGCGGTTCAACTTTGGTGCCGTTGTTGGCAAAGGTGGCGTAAACAGTAGCCATGTCGAGGGGGCGCACTTCCCCGCCTCCGAGTACGAGGGCGAGGCCAAAACGCGATTCGTCTTGCAGGGTGGTGATGCCCATGTCGTGAGCGGTTTGGATGGTGTCGTGGATGCCGGCAAATTGCAGCACTTTAATGGCTGGGATGTTGAGTGAATTGGCCAAGGCTTGGCGCAGTGACACGGAGCCGCGGAATTTGAGGTCGTAGTTTTGGGGTACGTAGAGTGTGCCATCGCCGTTGGGGACCGACATGGGCGTGTCGTCGACATGGGTGGCGCCGGTGTAGCCTTTTTTGAAGGCAGTGGCGTAGGCGATGGGCTTGAAGCTGGAGCCAGGTTGGAGCTGGGAGAGCGTCACGTTGACGTTGCCAAATCCGGGTGCGTTGTAGTCGACGCTGCCAACCATGGCGACGATGTTGCCGGTGGACGGCTCGATCGAGATGAGTCCGCCGTTGGTGACGTGGTGCGAGCCTAGCTTGCTGATTTGGGTTTGGATGGTTTGTTGGGCTAAATCTTGCTTGGTGAGGTCGAGCGTGGTGTGGACGGTGAGACCGCCATTTTCGACGGCGTCTGAGCCGTATTTGGACCGGAGTTGGTCGAGCACGTAAAACACAAAATGGGGGGCGCGGATAATAATAGGCTTGGCGTAGACGATCAGGGCATTGGGGCTGGCGCCGGGTGAATCGGCGAGGGCGAGAGGCTGGGCTTTGGCAGCGGTGGCCTCGGCAGGGGTGATTTTGCCCAGCTCGGCCAGGCGGGTGAGCACATAATCGCGCCGGCCGAGGGCGGCGTCGAGGTTGACATTGGGGTCGAGGCGCGAAGGGCCGAGCGGCAGGCCGGCTAGCAGCGCTGATTCGCCGAGCGTGAGTTGGCTGACGGGCTTGTGAAAGTAGGTCTGGCTGGCGGCTTCGACCCCCGATGAACCCTGGCCGTAGTAGGTGTCGTTGAGGTACATCAAGAGGATGTCATCTTTGGAGTAGCGCTGCTCGAGCTCCATGGCTAGCAGCAACTCTTGGTACTTGCGCTGGAATTTCTTGTCGGAGGTGAGCAGAGCGTTCTTGATGAGTTGCTGGGTGAGCGTGGAGCCGCCTTCGGCGCGGTTTTGGTGAGTGAGGTCGGTGACGGCGGCGCGAATGGTGCCTCGCCAGGAAAAGCCGGGGTGTTCGTAAAAACTGGGGTCTTCAGCTGCTAGGGTGGCATTTTTGAGCGTGGGAGGGATGTCGCCGAGCTGCACGGGGGTGTTGGATTGGGCGCCGTAGCCTTGATACAAGACTTGGTTGTTGCGATCGAGAATGGTGATGCCGGTTTTCTTTTTGTCGAGCAGGGCGCCGGGGCTGGAAATGTCTTGGGCGTAGGAACGCAGGGTGTTGGTGGCAGTGACGGCGGTGACGGCCACCAGGCCAAACAGGGCGCCGGCGGCTAGCGACAGATACAGGGCGCGAGCGCGCCGATCCCCTAGGCGCCGGCGCACGCGGCCGGCAAATACGCCGGCGTCGGCGACGGCGGCCGGGGCGTAGGTGCGGGTGGCGTCGCCGGCATAGCGGGTGGCGACTATTCCGGCGCGGGCCCATTGGCCGAGGGTTGCGGAGGTGGCGAGGCCGGTGCGGATCAGCCAGGCCGACCAGGCGCGTGAGACGGGGCCGGATTGTTCGCGCAGGGTCTGCCATAGCTCGCCGAGAGTTTGGAGGGCGTCGCGGAGTTGTTGCCCGGCGTCGCTAAGGCCGAGTTGCGATGGTTGAGCAACCGGAAGCGCCTCGTAAAAGAGGCCGCGGGGTGACTTGCGGGGTTTGGGTTTAGACTTGGCCATAGTACTAGTAGACGAGGCTACGTTGTGATATTAGACAATTATCGTAACGAGCCTTGGGATTTATTACAAGATTAAGATTTGACGATGCGACGGCGTTTTGATTTGGCGGGAGCGTCGGCTAGGAGTTTTTTGGCTTCATCAAGGGTAATTTCGGCTGGTTCGGTGCCCTTGGGGATTTTGGCGTTTTTCTTGCCGTCGGTGATGTAGGGGCCGAAGCGACCGTTGAGAATCACGATGGGGCTGTCGTCAAAGTTCTTGATGCGCTTGGCGGCGTCGGTGGCGGCTTTTTCGGTGATGAGCTCGCGGGCGCGTTCGAGCGTAATGGTGAAGGGGTCGTCGGGCTTGATGGAGACGTAATTGCTTCCCCATTTGGCGTACGGGCCGAAGCGGCCGAAGTTTACGGCGATATCGGCGCCGTCGGCGGTTTGGCCGAGCACGCGGGGTAGCTTGAAGAGCTCCAGGGCCTCTTCGAGCGTAACGTCGTCGATGCGGCGGCCGGTGGGCAGGGGGGCGAATTTGGGCTTTTCTTCGTCTTCGGCCGAGCCGAGCTGCAGCATGGGTCCGTAGCGGCCGAGGCGGGCGATGATCGGTTTGCCGGATTTCGGATCGGCGCCGAGCTCGCGGGCGCCGGCGGCTTCCTGGCGGCTGATGGAGTCGGCGGCGAGGATGGTGGGGTGGAAGCCTTCGTAGAATTCGGCGATCATTTTGTTCCAGGTTTGCTTGCCGTCGGCGATTTCGTCGAATTCTTCCTCGACCTTGCGGGTGAAGTCGTAGTCGACCACTTTGGGAAAGTGTTTTACGAGGAAATCGGATACAAGCATGCCGATAGAGGTGGGAAACAGCTTGTTGCGGTCGGCGCCGTAGGTCTCGACCGTGTTGGCTTCGGTGACCGTGCCGGCTTTGAGCTCGAAGCGCTTCACTGGGCGCTCTTTGCCTTCGAGGTCGCCTTTGATGATGTATTCGCGGTCTTGGATGGTGGAGATGGTGGGGGCGTAGGTGGATGGGCGGCCGATGCCCATTTCTTCGAGGTTTTTAACCAGGCTGGCCTCGGTGTAGCGGGGCTTGGGGCGGTCGTAAACTTGCACGGCCTGCATGGTGTCGAGGACGACGGTTTGGCCGACGGTGAGCGGGGGCAATATTCCCTCTTCCTCGGCTTCTTCGTCGGTGTCTTGGGCGAGATAGAGCTTGAGGAAGCCATCGAATTTGATGATTTCGCCCTTGGCAACGAGATTTTCGGGGCGGGTAGAGGTGGCAACGCCCACCGTGGTGCGTTCGAGTACGGCGTCGGCCATTTGGGAGGCCACGGTGCGCTTCCAGATGAGTTCGTACAGGCGTATTTCGCCGGATTCGCCGGTGACGGTGTCGCGGGTGAAATCTGAGGGCCGAATGGCCTCGTGGGCTTCTTGGGCGCCGGCGGATTTGGTGGTGTACTGGCGTTTTTTGTAATACTTGTCGCCGAATTTTTGCTTGATCATGCTGGCGGCGCCGTCGATGGCTTGGTCGGAGAGGTGCACAGAATCGGTACGCATATAGGTAATTTTGCCGGATTCGTAGAGGCGTTGGGCGAGCACCATGGTTTGTTTTACCGAGAAGCCGAGCTTGCGGCTGGCTTCTTGCTGGAGCGTGGAGGTGGTGAACGGTGCGGCGGGTTTGCGCTCGCCGGGCTTGGTTTCGAGGCTGGCGACGCTAAATGAGGCAGTGGCGACGTCTTCGAGGAATTTTTTGGCTTCGGTGTCGGTCTTGAAGCGCGCGGGAAGCTCGGCTTTGAAGCCGGCGCCGGCGGCGTCGAATTGGGCGGTGATTTTGTAGCTAAATCCCGAGGTGAAGTTTTCGATTTCGCGTTCGCGTTCGACGATGAGGCGGACGGCCACGCTCTGTACGCGGCCGGCGCTCAAGCCGCCCTGCACTTTTTTCCACAGTACCGGCGAGAGTTCGTAGCCCACGAGCCGGTCGAGCACGCGGCGGGCTTGTTGGGCGTCTACGAGGTGTTGGTCGACGGTGCGGGGGCTGGCGATGGCGCGTTCGATGGCAGGCTTGGTGATTTCGTGAAACACAATCCGCTTGGTGGTTTTGGGGTCGAGTCCCAGCGCCAGGCAGAGGTGCCAGCTGATGGCCTCCCCTTCGCGGTCTTCATCGGAGGCCAGCCAGACGGCGTCGGCGGTTTTGGCGAGCTTTTTGAGCTCGTTTACGCGCTTTTTCTTGTCGGGGCTGATTTCGTAGGTGGGCTCGAAGCCGTGCTCAATGTCGATAGACATGCCAGATTTGGGTAAGTCACGAATATGGCCGTACGAAGCCTCAACCTGGTAATCTTTGCCCAGGAAGCCGGCGATGGTTTTGCCCTTCGCGGGGCTCTCTACGATGACGAGGTTTTTGCTCATGGTGAATAACGTATCACAGTTCTTGTGCTTTATGGTCTGGGGCGGTGCACTTAGGAGACTGACGGTAACAGCTCGGTGCCAGGGGCGTCAAGTGAGGAATTACAGGTGGCGAGGCTCGTCCTCGACAAAATCTTGGAACTATGCTACAGTACGCCTAATTGTTGATCGTGAACCCGCGGACCTATTTACTGGAACTGCAGATTTGCGAGGCAGTTTATCAGTAAATTTTAGGAGTCCCTTTGTACCCACAATCATCTGCAGGTAGCGGTCGTCGCGGCGGTCGCCCGATGTTTTCATCGAAGAACCTACGCCAGCCCAAAGTCCGAGCTATCGACCCGAATAAATTCATTAATAAAGCCGTCGCCCCGCTTGAAGAAGTGGTGTTTGAACCGGTGCATACGTTTAAGGATTTTGCGCTTGACGACCGTTTGCAGTTTAACGTCGAGCAACACGGCTATGTGAACCCGACGCCGATCCAAGACGGGGCTATCCCCTACGTGCTGGCCGGCCGCGATATCATCGGCCTGGCGAACACGGGTACCGGCAAGACCGCGGCGTTTTTGCTGCCGATTTTGCAGCGGATGCTGCATGGGCACGCCAAGCGTTGCTTGGTTTTGATCCCGACGCGCGAGTTGGCGATTCAGATCGAGGAAGAGTTCCGGATTTTTGCCAAGGGGCTCAACCTGTACGCCACGCTTGTAGTGGGTGGGGCTTCGGTTGGTCGGCAGCTGTCGCAGCTGGCACGCAAGCCGCAGTTTATTGTGGCGACGCCGGGTCGGCTCAAGGATCTCATTGAAAACTATGGCCAGAGTATTGATGACTTTGATGTGCTCGTGCTCGACGAGGCCGACCGCATGCTCGATATGGGCTTCATCAAGGATATTCGGACGATTATGGGTTACCTGCGCGAGGAGCGGCAGACGCTGTTTTTCTCGGCTACTACCACGCCCGAGATTAACCAATTGCTCACCACGATCTTGAAAGACCCAGCTACCGTGAGTGTGCGCCGCGGTGAAACGAGCGACCACGTGGAGCAGGACGTGATTCGCGTGGAGGGTGGCAAGGAAGCCAAAGAGGAGAAGCTGGTGGAGCTGCTTTCGGGCTCGGATTTCAAAAAAGTGCTGATTTTTGGCGAGACCAAATGGGGCGTGCAGAAGCTGGCCGACCGGCTGGAACGGCGCGGCCTCAAGGTGGCGGCGATTCACGGCAACAAGAGCCAGCCGCAGCGCCAACGCGCCTTGAACGACTTCAAGGCCGAAAAGGTGCAGGCGCTGATCGCCACGGATGTGGCCGCGCGCGGACTGGATATTCCGAACGTGTCGCACGTGATCAACTTTGACGCACCCAAGCAGTACGAAGACTATGTGCACCGTATTGGCCGTACAGGCCGCGCTGGGCAGATGGGCAAGGCGCTGACGTTTGTGAGCACGGGTGCGGCGGCGATTGCCGAGGGTTCGCGGGCCGATCGCACGATGTCGCGCGGGCCGCGGCGCTAAGGTTCGCTTTTAGCTAGCGCGTAAGAATGCTCCCCTTTTGGGGAGTTTTTGTTTGTCGGGTCTTAACTCGGCCTAGTGCATGGTGATATAAAAAAGCCCAGCCTTATGCTGGGGTATATTCGGAGAGCAGGGTGGTGGAACCCAGCGCGGCCGCTGTGGCCGCGCTGGGATGCAGCGTCACCTGGCTGGCTGGGCGCGGGATTGCCGCTGGCAGCTTGCCACGAGGTTGGTGAGCGCTTCGGCGCTGGGAGGTTCGGCGTTGAGTCCGCCGAAGAGCGCGAAGATCGCCTCCGGAGGCAAGAGCGCCAGGGAGAGCGACAAGAGTTGGCAGAGCGATTCGTAGAGCTTCGCCTCTGCCGCTTCCAGACGCTTGAGCCCGGCTTCGAACTCCCAAGGGAGGGGGCTCTGCCTGAGACCGTCGAGCTGGTCGCGCGCCAATACGACCTCGTTGCGCGCGTCGTGAGCTCGGCGCAGGGCTTCTGCGACTTCGGGGGCGATTTCAGGAGCCTTACTGGCGGTAGTCATGGCTTTGTGACCTGCTCTCGTCTCGAAATGGGCGGGTTTTTGGGGACGGAGGTATTATATAATATTTCTACCTAAACTTCAAGCGGCGGATCAACTGGGGTTGGTTCGCTGCCGCCGCCGAGCTGGCCGGCATCGAGGGTGATGGTGTCGCCGGGGCGAGCCTCGCCGCGCAGGATCATGGCGGCGACGGTGTCTTCGACGCGGCGAGTCACCATGCGGCGCATCGGGCGGGCGCCGAGGCGGGGGTCGTAGCCGGCCACGACGAGCTCGGCCGCGGCGGCGTCGGTGAGGGCGACGATGATTTTTTGGTTGGCGAGGGTTTTGTTGACCTCGGTGATCATGAGGCGCACGACTTGGGCGAGCTCAGCCTGGTTGAGAGGCCTGAACAGCACGATTTCGTCAAAGCGGTTGAGAAGCTCAGGCCGGAAAGCGCCGGAATCGATGAGGCTATTGGTGAACTCTTGTTCGAAGGTTTCGAGGGCTTGCCCGGCTTCGATGCGCTGGCGAATTTCTTCGGCCCCGGCGTTGGAGGTGGCGATAATGATCGCGTCTTTAAATGACGCGGGATGACTGGTGGTGTCGGTGAGGTTGCCCTCGTCGAGGAGTTGGAGGAGGAGGTTGAGGATATTGGGGTGGGCTTTTTCGATTTCGTCGAACAGCACGACGCTAAATGGGGTTTGGCGGACGCGCGGGAGGAGGCCGGAGGGGTTTTCGGCGGCCGACATGAGGATGCGGTCGACGTCGGCGATCTGTTGGTACTCGGACATGTCGAGGCGGATGATGTTGGACTCGTTACCGAAATAGAGCGCGGCAATGCTGCGGGCGAGCTCGGTTTTACCGACGCCGGTGGGGCCGAGGAACAAGAAGCTGCCGATGGGTCGCTTGGGGTTGGCGACGCCGGCGCGGGCGCGGCGCAGGGCGTTGGCGACCACGCTGACGGCGCGGGTTTGGTTGATCATGCGCTCGTGAATTTTGTCTTCGAGGTGGAGCAAGACGTCGGATTCGGCCGAGGTGGCGGTTTGGACTTTGACGCCAAACTGGCTTTCTATGGCTTGCTCAACGGATATTTCGGATATGAACGAGCCATCGGGGTGGTTGAAGGCGGCCTCGAGGAGCTTGAGGGCTTTGCCGGGGTAGGCTTCGTCTTGGAGGTAGCGGCCGGACAGCCGGTAGGCCTCGACGAGCGCCGAATAGGTGGTGAGGAGTTGGCCTTTTTCCAGATACAGCGCGCGGTCGGCGAGCTGGCGCACAACATTGGCTTGGCCGGGCTCGGCGAGCACGAGCGGGGTGAGCAGGCTGGCCATGGCGGTGTTGGTGGCTTTGAGCCGCTGCCAGTCGCCGGGGGTGAGCGCGAGCACGAGCTTGAAGCTGCGTGATTGGAGGAGCGGCAGCAACACTTGGCTGAGGTTGACGGCGCCGGTGCCCTGGCCGAAAAACAGCTGGGCTTCGTCGAGGGCGATGATGATGTTCCCGGCGTGGCCGGCTTCGGATAGCAGGGTCATCACGATGCGCTCGATGTCGCCGCTGCGCTCGGAGCTGGAGAGGATGGTGGAGGCACTGAGCGAGTAGATCTGGTAATGGGCCAAGCTGCGGCTGGCACGGCCCTGGAGCAGGCGCTCGGCGAGGCCTAGCAGTAGGGCGCTTTTGCCGACGCCGGGCTCGCCGATGAGCACGACGCTGCCCGAGGCACTGTTGAGGCCGGTCACCAGGTCGTCGAGCTGGTCGGTGCGCTCTTGGGTGGCGAGGTTGCCGGCGGCGGATTCGACCTCGAGGCTAATGTTGGTGCCAAAGCGCGACAGCTGGGGCGTGAAGCCCGAAGCCCAGTCGCGCGCGATGCCGCCGTAAATAGGCCGTTTGATATGGCTGAGTTCGTCGACGCGATGGACCCAGCGGGCGCCTTCGGCCAGATCGGCTGGGGTGAGTTTGATCTTGGTGAGGTAACCCGTGAGCTCGGGGCTGACGGCAAACAGGGCGGTGAGGATGGTGCCGGCTTCGAGCGTGGGAAGGCCCAGTTCGGTGCTGGTTTGTTCGGCCGTGCTCCAGAGCTGGTCGGGGTCGAGGCTGCTTTGGGCGAGGATTTGAGCGATTAGGTTGAGATCGAGGCCAAAGCGAACACAGATGAAACGCGTCTCCCAGCCGGCGCCCAGGGCTTGCCACAATCCGGCGGCAGTAAATGGCTCGCGGTAATGCGAGGCCAGCTCGAGGGGCAGCAAAGCCTCGAGCTGGGTGGTGGAGCCGACGGCAGCGGCTGGCAATTGGTCGAGGTCGCGGCGAATCCAGATGAGCGTCGTGATGAGCGCCACTGCCACGCCCGTGAGGCTCAGTCCGGGGTTGTGGCCCAGGATTATCAGGACGACACCGGAGATGAGGCTGAGCCCGGCGACGGCGCCGAGCAGGGTTTTGAGCGTGCCGGGTATGAGGCGGGCGGTGCGGGCTTTGGTGATGCGCAGGGCCCCGGCATTAAAGGTGTACCGGCTCAAAAGATTAATCCTCCTACGATCAGGATGGGGCCCAGCAGCGGCGCCACCGGCCACACGAGCAGGAGGATTCCGCCCAGTACGAGGTAGAGCGTGATGATGACGCCGGCGGCGATAAGGGCGATGAGTCGCACGATGAAGCCGACGACCCGCGAAATGAGGTTGTCGAGTGTGGCCCGGGCACGGTCGCCGATGCTGCGGCCGGGTGACGAAATAATGCGCCGCCACGGGGCAAACATGGTAGTGAGCAGGCTTGGAACCGAAAACAACAGATAGGTATCGTGAATACGCGCCAACAAACGGCCGGCGGCGTCGCGCCAGCCGGGCCCGTACCACCACTGCACAAAGGCCACAAGAAGCATAAGGATATTGTAACATTTTTTGTCGGGTTGCTTTGGGTTATTTTTGACTCCCCCTTCGGGTGGATGTGGGTAGAGGGTGGTCTAAAGTTTAGAATTTGAGGGATAGTTTGAGCGTAGATGAGCAGATTTTGTCTAAGTTTTAGACTTCGAATGCTCGAGGGCGCGGGTTCGTTGGGGCGGGAGTTATCCGATTAACCCGCTTATGCTATTGACAAAAATAGGTAATTGGTATATACTACGTCGCGTTCACTCAAAACGACCCTTTTGCGGGGTCATTTTTTGTGACACCCATTAACGAAAGGGCTAAGAGGTTGCTTCGGTGACCCTCCCATGCGTAACATCTTGCAGTTCGCGGCATCTCTGGTGCTGCTAGCTTCTCAGGTGCACATTCCTTTCTTAAGTGATGTGGCCGCCACGGCAACGTCTTCGGACAGCGCCGTTGGAGTCTACGAGGTGAAACTTAATACCAACACTGCTTCGGCGGTTGAGATAGTCGGCCCTAAAAAGCCCGACTACGATGCCGAAGTGCTCGCTCCCCTGCACGCGGCTCAGGCCCAGGCTGAGGCGGCTGCCAAATTGGCGGCCGAGAAAGCCAAGGCTGCGGCCAAGCGGGTAGTAGCTCGCCCGGTGGTGACGATCCAGATTGCTGGCAGTCACGCCGACTGGATGCGAGCCGCCGGCATCGCCGAACGAGATTTTGGCTATGTCGACTACATCATCGACCACGAGAGTGGTTGGGGTGTAACCAAGAGCAACTACGCTGGCTCGGGTGCGTACGGCCTCGGCCAGGCCATGCCTGCTAGTAAAATGGCACCGTTTGGTTCGGACTACCTGACCAACCCGGTCACGCAGCTGCGCTGGGCTAACGCCTACGCAGTAGGCCGGTTCGGCTCCTGGGCTAGCGCCTACAGCCACTGGCTCGCCCGCCACAGCTGGTAATTGCTACCGGCTGATCAAAAAGACCCCCAAGCGCTTCGGTGCGGCGGGGTCTTTTTGTATGCGAGCGGGGTGAGCCCAAGACGGCGCCGCAGTGGGCCGTCTTGGGGGTGGTTGTGGCCGGCGAGTTATCTCGTCGGTGTGGGTGGTGCCGGTGTTGGCCGTACCGTCTCGTTGTAGTAGCAGGTAGCCTGGGCACCGGTTCGTCCGGTGACAGTATCTGAAAAAAGTGGCGCTTTGATCTGGGGGTCGAAGACGGCGCAGCGGACCCTGCTATCGATTCGTATTGCGGGTATGACGTTACCGACAATGATGTGGGCGAAAGCGGCCGTTACGGTGATCCTGCGGAAGCCTGTAGCGGCGTCGAGGGGGGTACCGGTGGTGTAGCTGGGATCTGTCGGGTCCAGCTTAATGCCATTGGCTGCGGCATCGATCTCTACGCCCCCTGGGGTATTGGTCCATTGGGCAACGAGCACGAGGGTGCGTTGCTGGCTGAAGGCCCCCATTCCCTCGGCTACACCGGCTAGGAGGCCGATGACTGCTAGGACGACGAGGAGGAGCCGGCCCCTCCTTCTCGTTCCGGTGATCACGTTGCGCCATCCTTTGCGGGTCGGGTTGGGTTTACGAGACGCCGATTATTGTAACGCATGTGGTGGTATTAGTGCGATGGAGGGCCCCAAGACGGCACGACAGTGGGCCGTCTTGGGGGTGTGAGGCGGGCAATTGCTACACGCCGGTGGCTGTGAGCGTGCAGGTGATGCCGGTTTTGCCGGGGGTGGTGACGTCGTGGGCCCGCATGTTCGGTATCTTTTCGTTGTCTTCCAGCGGTGCGAGCTGGGTGACGAGATACACGGCGCATTGGCTGGCGTAGCTGTTTCCACGAGGCAGCCGGTGAGGCACTACATGTACCTGAATGAGGCTGTCGCGAGGTGCCGTAATGAGAATTTTTTCGACCCCATCCGGCCGTTTGTCGGTAGTGGGGGCTGGCGCTACTGGTCCGATCAGGTAGGCGATTGATACGCCGGCAGAACGCTCCCATTCGATCACCGCCCAGTAGCGGACGTGATCGTCGTCGATCGTGGTCGGCGGTCGGGGTGCCGGTACGGCGTCGGCCTGGGCTGGGGTTGGGTAGTAGATGACGATGGTGGCATCATGGTTGGCCGGCGGATGTGGCACGGCGGCCAACCAAGCAAAGCTAGCAAGAGCAGCGAGCGCGAGGACTGCGGGTGCGATGCGACTGCGGGTGCGGAGCATGATGCCCTACCCGGTTAGCGCGTAGGGTGGATGTGCTCGGCACGTGATCTGTTCATTCACACTAAACCCGGGCACGTAGGCCTGGCCTTCGAACGCGCCGTTCGGGAGGATGCGCACGAAGATTTGGCAGATGGTTCTGACGCCGGTTACGCGCGACCGGTTGGTGGTTTCCCGGGGCGTGATCGTCATCTCGGCCGACTGGTACTCGGTGCCTGGCCGAGTGGTCTCCCAGGTGGGAGTGATGATATTGGGATGCGGCTGTGCGGCTCCACCAACCTCGGTTTCGATCTCGGTATGGGCCAGTCCGGTGAGGGTGGCGTCGAATTTGAATTCGACTGCCCGGGGACCGGCTGGGGTTACCGATGGCGTAGTGACGGGGTTGGGGTGGGTTTTGGCTGGGAACGGGATGACAATAACGGCAGCGATGAGGCCGGCTATCGCCAGGAGTACCCTGCCGCTACCCCGGGCTTTTGGCCGGTGCCGCTGGGTGGTTGTCACGAACACTACCTTTCGACGGGCGAACAGCGGACCACATGATTTTAGCGCAGATGAGAATGATAATTCTAGGACCTTCCGGGATAGCGCGACATTGGGCCATCCCGGAGTGATCAGGCGAATGGAGGTTCACCCGGTGTTAGGCTATGCCCGGCGTGTGGCATTCAATGCCCCATTTTCCGCTCGGCAGCTGCTGTAGGGGTCCATCCACGGGGAAGTACTCGGCGGCGTCGTATTGCTCGTTGGTGTCGGGGTTTGAAAGCCGGCACTTCAAGAAGCCGATGTAGGAGCCTCTGGGGGCGCTGAGGCTAATGAACCCGACGGTTCCCGGCAGCGTGACGTCCCATTCGTCGTATGCAGTGTCGGGGTGCGTTGGGCCCAGGCCGTGGCCGTCGGCGTAGTACTCGACGACCAGGCCTTCGGGTGCTTCGGACCACGAGAGCCGGAATCGGATTTTGGGTCCGGTGGAGCAGTCGCCTTGAGGTTGGGAGCTGGTTTGTGCCACGGCGGAGCAGGTCTGCGTGTCGGGGTTGAGCCTAGGCAGTCCCCACAGAACGGCTGCAACGATGAGCACGGTCGTGACTACGCTGCGCATGCCTCGTCGTCGGGTTGATGGACGTTGCCCGGTCAAAACCACTGCACAATCCCTCCTGCGGTGGGTATGGGACGGGGCTTGCCACGCAAGCCGGGAACCATTGTATCGGAACTCTGTGGTTTTGACACGCCAATAATTGTGGTTGCAGGGCCATTAACTTGGGGATGACGCTAGATTTGTACGAGCCGAAAGTGGCTGATTATACCACGAGCATAATAAATTTACCCTGCGTGTTTTGACGAAATAGTGGTGGGTAGATGAGCTATCTGTTGGGATTTGAAATGGCGGCGGCTTGAGCGCCTGAGCTTGTGTATAAGTATTGGAGCTCGGTGAGCTGGCTGGCGGCCACGTCTTGGGCTGCTTGGAGAAACCAAAGATATACCAGAACGCCGATTATGAGTACGACAGCTTTCTTCATGGTATTCCCTACCGTATCTGGTGGAGGTGGAGGATGCAAGCGTGGAGCGGGTTGGGCAAGAGCCCAGGACGGCCCGGCGGTGGGCCGTCCTGGGCTATGGTGCCTCGTGGAGCTCAGCTCGATTTACCGGGCCACGCACAACGCTCCGCCCGTGCGATCCACCGGGTAGACGATGCCGATGGGCAGGTCATGTTCGTCATGGATGCTGCAGCTCATCTTTGGGGTGCGGGGCTCGGGCGTTTTGGGGGCAATGCGAAGCATTACGCCGGGGCCCGGGGTGGATACCCAACTATCGAAGTTACCGAAGGGGTCCTCGGAGGGGGTTGGGTCGGGAGCGGAGCCCAAGACGATGACGGTAATGACAACCCGAACGTGGGGTTTGCCGGGCTTGGCCGGCAGGTCCCAGTGGCCTTGCAGATGGAACCATCGCTCTTCGGGCCCCGTGGCGACCGGTGCGCTCGTGATGGCACTGGGCTCGGTGCTGACTGTGGGCTGCGGCACGACCGAGAGGTGCCGGGTGGGTCGTGCGGCTGGGGGTGTGGCGGATTGGCTGGTTGGCAAGTTGGTTCCGATGCCGATCGCTAGCGCGCCGGCAAGGATGACAAGCAGCGTTTGGCGCAGCCTACTGGGGGCGCGCTGAGCGGTGGTACGCACGGATGTTCTCCTCGGGCATCAAGGGTGGAGGGTTTCATGCTGGCGTGCCCCAAGATGACACTTCGGTGTGCCATCCTGGGGCCGGCGTCTCACGCCTCGTGAAGGCAGCTAGGGCTTGGGCCGCAACGGGTAGTAGCAGGTGACCCCGTCGTTGATATGGTCGTCGTGGATGCCGGGCTGTTCGTCGACCGGGATTCCGTTCGGACCGAAGATTTTGCAATACATCGTATAGTGCTTGTCTTGCGGGTTGACCGGCCTGATGTTGAGTACCACCTCGTCGCCTGGAGCGACCACGTGTGGTTGGTTCCAGTCGTAGAGGTTGCCGGGGAAGGTTTCTGGCAAGGGGATCGCATGGCCGTTGGTGGTGATGGTGATCTTGACGTCACCATCTACGCTGTTCCAGTTGCCGCCGAGTTCGATGACTTCGGCGGTTTGGGTAGTGGTAGGGGTGGCGCCGCTGTGGGGTGCGGATCGATTGCTGGGTGCGGAGAGGGCTTGGAGTCCGAGGATCAGGAGCCCTATGGCAATAATCGCCCACACGGCCTTGGATCTCTTGCCTGATCGAGGCCTGGTGGGGGTACGAGTGAGCACAGAAGTCCTCCGGTGGTGGATTGTGGGGTGCTGCGGGGCTGGACGCGAGACGACTTAATTTTACGGCATAATGTCGGATTTTTAATATCAATGCAGGGTGCGGGTGGGCCGCAATGGCGCAACGCTGCGCCATTGCGGCCTCTGCGCCGGGGCGTTGTGCCTCGGCGGGGTGTCTCGGGTGGCGTGAGGGACTACTCGCCGGAGATTATTTCGCAGTGGGCGTGGCCCTTTGGGCCCGTGCCGGACTGGGGTACTCCGACGAGGTTGGCAGGTACGGCGTTGGCCCTGAGATTGGCCGGGTCGGTGATGCGGTAGAAGGCGCACGCGACTTTGGCTGTCGGGTTAGCGTCGCCGACCCCGGTGATGTCGATTGTGAGTGGGTCGCCTTCGAAGGCGGTGAGTAGGCCGGTCCAGCTGGCTTCGCGCTTGCCGCGAGAGAACGGGAGTATATTGCCGCTAATCGGCCCGACTTGGTACTGGGCGCCCATAGCGTAGCCGGTTTTTGTGGAGGTGCCGTAGTACGTGTGGACATGCCGAAGAGCGGTGGTCTGGGAGCCGGGTGGGGTGGAGCAGTCGCTGGAGGCCGATGCGGGCTTGGTGGTGGCCGGAGTAGCGGGGCCCGGTGCGGACTTGCAGGTCTTGGTGCCGGTTGAGTTGGCGATCACTATGGCTCCGATCGCTAGTATTGAGACCGTGACCACGGGGCCACCGATCCGAGCAATCACTCCGCGCCGGGCGGTGCGAGTCATGTTGTCTGCCTCCTGGGGCAAAAGTTGGGATGGAAAGAAGCCTCACGTTGTACGAGACGTGAATTATTCTACTGGATTTTTGCTTAAAAGGGTTTTTGAGGTTTGGCCTCGGGACGGCGCGGATTTCAATAGATTTGGGGGTTCGGGGACGACGGTGATGCCGCCGTCCCCGAACCGGCTAGGGCGTGACTACCCACTTGCAGTGGGCAGATTCAAGCGCGTCGGGGGTATAGCCGTGTGGCGGATCCACGTGCCCCTCGATGCGTCGGCCGAACTTGATCTGGTAGATGAAGCAGCGCACGTTCGTGGGGGTGAATTCGTTTTCGAAGACCGGCGTGATAGAAAGCTTGATCTCGTCGCCGATTTCGGCGGGGACGGGAAACTCAAGCCCTTCGTGTTCGTGCCGGCCGTCGGTTATGGTGATTTCGCGCTGGTGGCCGATCCGGTAGCGGATGGTGACGCCGTCGGGGGCTTGCCGCCAGGCCAATCGGAGCACGATCTGACGCTCGCTGGGTGGCTGATGGGGCTTTGCGTGGCCGTGGTTGTGAAAGGGCTGCTAGAGCGACGGACGGGTGCTGGGGTTGGGACGATGGTGCGGGGGGCCGCGATGGCGCTGTTTTGCGCCATTGCGGCCCCCGTGCCGGGGTGCTGTGCCTCGGCGGGACAGTCTCGGATGTACGCGGTGCCCGGCTAGTGCTCGGGATCGAGTTCTGAGGCGTGCTTCCGCTTCCCGGCGGTGAAGTCCTTGCAAATTGCGCTTTGTCCGGTCGTGTTGGTGGCACGGGCCTGGACGTTGGACGGGATCATGCTGTCTTCCGGCTTGCTGGTGCTGACCAGGTAAACGACACAGCTCACAGAGGCGCCTTTGGTGAGCCCATGGACATCGTTGCAGGCCCAGGGGGGCGGCGTGATCTCGAGCGTGGGCTTGCTGCCGTTTGGCGCGGTGATCACGGTCTTCCAGCTGCTGGGGCCCTTGTCAGTGTCGAGGACGATCTGCTTGCGCGGGTGGCCATCTTCCAGGTAGTCGGTGTAGAGAATGTTGACTTCGTTGGGCTGGAAGCGAGTCCATTGGGCCAAGAAGACGTACCGGGTGCTCTCGGGGGCCGCGGCGGTTTGGGCTGCCAACTGGACGGCTGGAGCGGGGGCCGGTGCGGACTTGCAGGTCTTGGTGCCGGTCGAGCTCATGATCGCTACAGTGCCGGCTAAGAGCGCCACGACTGTGAACAAGAGGCCACCGATCCGGGCAATCACTCCGCGCTGGGCGGTGCGGCTCATTTTGTTTGCCTCCTGGGGCAACCGTTGGGATGGGAAGGACGTCTCAGGCTGTACGAGACGTGAATTATTCTACTGGATTTTTCCTAAATGTGCGGCAATAATGCCTCGTGTCTGCGCTGGCATGGAAGTCTCCATGAGTTCGGCGCGCAGTTCGGCGGCGCCGGGCCAGGAGTTGGCATAGATTTTGAAGAATTTCTTCAGGGTTTGGAACGACTTGGTACTCCCCCACTGCTCGTAGAGCTCGACGTGGCGGAGGAGGATGGCGAGGCGTTTTTGGGGGTCAGCGGTGGCCTGGGCGGGGTCGAAGATGAAGGGGTCGTGGAAGATGCCACGGCCGATCATGAGGCCGTCGACGCCGGTGTCTGAGGCCAATTGCAGGCCGTGGGCGCGGCTTTCGATGTCGCCGTTGCCGATGATCTTGGTGGGCACGGCCAGTTGGTTGCGTAGGCGCACTACTTTGGCGATTTCGTCCCAGTGCGCCGGGACTTTGCTCATTTCGCGCACGGTCCGGCCGTGGATGGTGAGGGCGGCAAGGTCTTGGCCGAGCAGGAAGCCAGCCCAGTCTTCGGTGATGGGTTGGCCGAGGCCGAGGCGAGTCTTGACGCTGACGGGCAGATGGGGCGCGCCGGCCTTGGTGGCGGCGATGATGTCGGCCGCGGCGTCGGGGTGGCCGATGAGGCCGCCACCGCAGCCGCGGGCTACAATCCCCTTCTCGGGGCAGCCCATGTTGATGTCGATGCCGGCGAAGCCCAGCGCGGCGATGTCTTGGGCGGAACGGTAGAAGCGCTCGGGGTCGTTGCCCCAGATTTGGGCCACGAGGTTGCTGGCGCTGCCGGGGGCGATGCGCAGGCGTTCGAGCGTGACGGTGCGGCCGGCTGATTGGAGGCCGTCCACCGAGACGAATTCGGTCATGAAGACGTCTGGTGGCGCGATTTCGGCTATGAGCTGCCGAAAAACCACGTCGGTGACGTCGTCCATGGGGGCTAGCACAAAGAACGGCTGCGGTAGCTGTTGCCAAAACTTCATTTTGATATTGTAGCAGGTATGGGCGCGGGTTCAAGCGGTGGTGCCCCGGGAACGGCACCGCTGTGTGGCGCCGTTCCCGGGTGGTGCGGGCGTCTCGTGCTCAGGCCGCTGGCGTTACTTGCGGTTGGGATACCGGCAATGAATAATCGGGGGGGGCCTCTTCTGCGGGAGTGGAGATTTCTCCGCTGAGAAAATTTGCTCGCACGATGCTGTTTTCGGGTGCATCGGGTGTGGTGAGGCGATAGATGCCGCAGGCCAGGCCGGAGTTGGGGTGGTGTTTGTGGGTGGCGTCTGAAGCCCCCACTCCCATGAGGACCCGGTAGTTGTTGTCTTTGAAATCTGGTATGTCGCCGGGTTGGGCGCCGATGGTGACGCCGTACCAGTGTCCTGTAGGTTGCGGCAGGCGAATGGTGCGTTCGGTCATTCCGAGCGGTGGCGGCGATACATTGATGCTGACGCCGGTCTCGTAGGGAACCCCGAAGAGATTGCTCCAGCCAGCCACGACCACGAAGAGCTCTCGGTCTCTGATGGATTTGGGGACTGGCGGCATCCGGGGGATGCAGTCGTTGGCTCCGACTACCACCACGCCGCTGTCGGCGGGATTGGGGGTGGCGACGGGGCAGGCGTCCGCATTGCTGCCGGGAAGCATCCGGCCAACTTGGGTGGTGCCGATGACCAGACTGGCTCCGATCAGCGCCATCACAAGAAGGCGTGCTTTCGCTGCTGTTCGGCTTCTCGACACGATGGATCCTTCCGATTGGGGTGAAGGAGCGCCTAGGTGGGTGGTGCCCCGAGAACGACGCTGGAGGGCGCCGTTCTCGGGTGGTGCGGGTGTCTCGTGCCGCTGGTGCTAGAGGGGAATGCTGCATTCCAAGGTCGGGTTGCGTAGAGGCCGGTCGGGGTGGAACTCTTTGTGCTCCAGCCGGTGTTGACTGGCAACATTTCCGGGTGTGTCGAAGTTCGTTATGCGATAGATGGCGCAGGTCAAACGGCTGCCTACCCTGAGGTTGGCTTGGATGACCACCCTGACTTTCACCGGCTTCCCCTTACTATTCTTGATGGCAGGGTTGGTGTTGGCGGTGGTCAGGCCAAACCATAGGCCCTCATTGCCACTGACCTGGAAGAGCGAGTCCGTGGAGGCGAGGGGCGGAGGGACGACTCCGATGGTGGCGTTGGAGGTGCCCTTCCAGCCGGCTAGGACCAGGTATAGTTCTTGGTCGCGCTGGGCCCGGGTGACAGCCGGGAGCGCGGTAGCTCCCGGGAGGCAGTCGAACTTCGTGAAGCGGGCTCCGGGAATTCCGGAATGGGTTATTGGCTTCTGGCCACAGGATGACGGGCGGCTGTCGGAATCGTTGTTACCGGCTAGGCCTACTATGGCGATGAGGCCGATGACGAAGACAGCAGCTCCTGCGGCGCTGATCCCGCGTGTTTGCTGCTCGTTGGGCATGGAGTGGGAGCTCCCTTGGGTCGTGGATGTGAACGAGCTTTCCTGAGCGACACGAGACGAAATTATTGTAGTGCCAAGGATTGGTTTATGGCTAGCGAATAGTTGGTGGTGCCCCGGAGGAACGGTTCGTGGCCGTTCCTCCGGGCAGAGCGTCTCGTACCTGCGGATTACCGGGGTACCAGGCAGCGAGTTACATCACTGCCTGTGCCAGTGGTGATCGGGTCACTTCCGGCGATGCTGGCCTCGGCTGCGCGGAGTGTGATTTGGGTTCCGGTGAATGGAAAAACACGGCAGCTGGTCTGGGCCTGCTCGATCTTTCGCGGAGTCTTCTTCGCGCTCACTCCGACCGTGACCGCAAATTTGCTGGCGGCAGTGGGATTGGCCGTCGTGATGGCTACCCAGCGTCCTGCGTCGATGACCGGGGCGGAGTCGGCTACGAGTGGTTCGGGCGCGACCTTGATGTCCGGCCCCTCGGGTTTACCGTCGAGGCCGCTCCATTTCACCAGGACGACATAGAGCTTGGGATCGGGTTTGCAGGTCTTGGCTCCCGGCGGCGGAACACAGGTCGTTTGGGCCGGCTGCGGGCTCTCGCTGGGCAGGGCGGGATTCTTGCTAATGGTGACTTGCGAACCCAGCGTGATGACGCCAGCGAGGAGGATCAAAGACAGTAGGACGGCGCGGACCCGCCCTCTCGCTCGGCTGGGCGTGCTGGTGGTCTTGGTGGCCATGCATCCTGCTCTCTTGGACGGGAAACAACGAGACGGGTACCAGTGTAAATCATGCGGGAGCGGACAGCCAAATGCTTACCGCACCACCCATTGTCCGGCGCCGAGGTTGCGGACCTTGCCGGTGATTTCCATGAGGCTGATGATGTTGGCAAATTGGGCGGCGCTGAAATTGCCGCCGGCGATGAGGTCTTCGCTATTGCTGGCGCCGCCTTCGAGGAGCTCGAGGATTTTGGCTTCGTCGGGGCTTTGGGCCGACACGGGCACAGCCTCGCGGGCGTGGAAGCCCAGCGCTACGATGGCATCGGCCGTGGAAGTGATGGGGGTGGCAATATTGGTGCGGATCAGATTGTTGGGGCCGGCTGAGTAGACGGAGGTGATGTTGCCGGGCACGGCCATCACGAGCCGGTTGTATTTGGCGGCGCGGTGGGCGGTGATGAGCGAGCCGCTTTTGGTGGCGGCTTCGGTCACGATGGTGGCGGCGCACAGGCCGGCGATGAGGCGGTTGCGCTCCACGAAGTGGTGTTTGTGGGCCGGGGTGCCAATGTCGTACTCAGAAACCAGCGCACCGCCGGAGGCGAGAATCTCTTTGGCCAGGCCGCGGTGGCGGGGCGGGTAGATGCGGTCGAGACCGTGAGCTAGTACGGCCACGGTGCGGCCGCCGGCATCGAGGGCGGCGCGGTGAGCGATGGAATCCACGCCGATCGCTAGGCCGCTCACGATGACGGCGCCGGCCTTGGCCAACTCCCCTGCTATTTGGTAGGTGACGCGTTCGCCGTAAGCGGTGGGCCGGCGCGTGCCGACGACCGCTACCATGGAGTCTTTGGGCAAAGTTCCTAAAACGTTTATGCTTCTGGGCGGTTCGGTAATTTGCCTGAGTATATCTGGAAACGAGTTTGAGTTGTGAGAAATGTTAGAGATTTGCATAATTATTGTTGACAGAATCCGTAAAGTGTGTTAGCATCTTAGTTATGCCTGCAATGCGTAGGCAAGAACCACCTCAACATACCACTAATTCGCCTGTAAGAATATCTAAATGCACCCTCCTTTAGCTATTCACTGCAGGCGGATTAGTCCCTTCACACCCGTTACGCTATACGCGTTTCGCATAAAACGCCCCCGAGGTGAGGTTGAAGGGTGTAATAAAGACCCGAGCTTTTTCGTGCGGTGACCACCCACTGCGCGAATGAGTCTCGGGTCTTTATTTTGTTGGATTTATGTTCGGGTTCGGCGCCGGGGATGGGGCGTCGTTGCGCCATCCCCGGCGGTGTCTCGGCGCCGTCGCGATTGCTAGATCGAACAACTCACCGTTTCGCTGGCGTTTGTGGTAGCTCTACCTGGCGGATCCTCGGAGAGAGGGAAGGTGGCATGGGCGCTCATAACGGCTTTGATTCGGCACTGCAAGTGTGTAGGGATATGGGCGCCCCGCGCATTGGGCGCGGCAGTTAAGACGACGAGTTCGTTGTTGATGACCGTTATCCGTCGTTTCCAGAGGTTTCCGGTGGTTTCGCGCTTCTGGGCTTTCGCCGGGACCACGTACGGTATGGCGCCGATGGAGTAGGAAATGGAAATTCCAGACGGTGCGTGAACGCGCAAAACCTCGAGGTCGTAGGTGTATACCTGGTTGTCGTCCGGGCCGGGGGCGGCATCAATGACGGCGGTCGGGGTGGCGGATGGTTCAGGCTGACCGATGGGGTGGTTGCTGGTGATTACCACGGCGCCAAGCAACAGGCCGGCTGTGAGCAGTAGTCCGCCAAATTTTCGGCGTGTTGGGGTCTGAGTGTTGCCCATAGGTGGGGTCTCCTCGTGGTGAGAAATGGCTTGGGATGTGCAAGAACGCGGCTTGGGCCGAGACATTGTTTAGTGTAACGTATTGCGGCGGTTTGGTGCGGGTGGGCCACCCAGGACGGCGCGGCGGTGGGCCGTCCTGGGTGGTTTCGGCGGGGCTTGGCCTCGCCGGCGTGGACGTCTCGGTGATTAGTCGGGGTACGGGCCTGCGACGGGAGTCGAGCAACTCACCGACTGGTTGGCGTTTACCGTGGCTTTATGTGGTGGATCCTCTGCGACAAAACCACGTACCTCGCCTTTTCCGCGCACCACGATGAGCCAGATTTTGCACTGCATGTGCGTGGGCACGTGGGCGCCGCGGGTGACCGGGACAGCTCTTAGCAGAATCGTCTCGTCGTTGCGGGCGGTGACGCGTCGTTTCCAGATGTTTCCGGTGGTTTCACGGGCCTGATCGCTCGGTGAGACTAGATGCAGTACTGCGCCTATCGTGTAGGTGATGGCGATATCAGTCGGAGCGTTAACTCGATAAACCTCCAGGTCGTAGAGGTGGCTTCTGCGGTCACGTGGCCCTGGCTGGAAGCTTGGTCTTGGCTCGGCGTCGATGACGGCCGACGGTGTGGCGTGCGGGCTGGGCCGATTCGTAGGGGTGAGGTTGCCCGTGAGGGCTCCGATGCCGATGAGCAACGCGCCCACTACGAATACTGCTGCGGCGCTGTTTCGGCGGCGAGTTGGGGTTTGGGTGCCACCCATTGCGCTTCTCCTTAACGACGACAAGAGGCTTGGGATGTGCAAGAACGCGGCTTGGGCCGAGACAATGTTTAGTGTAGCGTATTGGAATAATTTTGGTTGTAAGGTGGTACACCCAGGACGGCTCGGCGGTGGGCCGTCCTGGGTGGTTTTTCCGGCGAAGGCGATGGGTTTCGCGGAATATATCTCGGCCGTGCCGGTCTAGCCCTTGATGCGTCGATTGGGGTTGGGGCCCCAGCCTACCAGCTTTTGACACCGGGCTAGTCCCTGTCGTCCGTCGTCGACCCACTGCAGGTCGATGATCTCGCCGCGCTGATCGGTGATGCTGCAGTTGAGGGTGCCGACGATGCCGTAGCGCGACGTGCGGCTAGTGATTACATCAATCGTCTCTTCAAAGGCGGCTGCGACGGTGAAGTAGGCGATGCCGTGTGGGCCTGGGTGCGGGGTTATGGGGGCGTTATAGGCATTGCCGCCGACGCTTATTTGGCTCTGTACGCCTGCGTCGTGGGCATTGATCCACCAGACGGACACGCTAAACAGGCGTTGGTCGGGGCGGCGGGGTGGGGTGGTTGTGGCGGCCTGGGGCGCCGGCGGCGGGCGGTGGCCGGTGATCTCGGGAGTGGCGACGCTGTTTGGCTTGGCCGCGGATCCGGTGTGGGGTGCGCTGGCGGGAGTGCCATGGGTGGCAACCGCAAGGAGGGCTGCACCGGCTGCCGCGAGGGCGATAAGTCGCCAGGGTGTGCGGCGTCCGGCCTGGATGGCTGACACGTAACCTCTTCCTCGAGCGTAGGCGGGTTGGCAGGGCGTGAGACAAAACAATTTTACGATAGCAAAGGCTTTTTGCGAATTGGCATCGGGTCTGGTGGTGAATTCATGTACGATAGGCGTATGAAACTTCTGGTATCGATGTTTCCGGGTTTGAGGGTTTTGGTCGTTGAGGAAATGGCGGCTCGTTTGGGTTTGGCGCCGGTGGCGACGGGCCGCGCGCGGGGTAGTGAGCTGGTGTGGGTGCAGACGAGTGATCCGGCTGGGTTGCTGGGACTACGGTTGGTTGAGGACGTGTTTGTAGTGGTGGAAACGATACCGTTGAGCGGCAAAACGGTGGATTTGAAGGCGGTGACGGCGGCGCTGGGGCGGCCTGAGGTGTGGGAGTCGGCACTGCGCGCGCAGGGCCACCTGGCCGGCCGGCCGACGCCGGCGCGAGTGGTGTTTCGGGTGGTAGCGCAGGCGGATGATGCGGCTTGGCGCGGGTATCGGCGGGTGGATTTGCAGCGGGCGGCGGAGGCTGGGGTGGGCCGGGCGCGTCCGGGTTGGCGGCTGAATGCAGGGGAAGCGCCGTTTGAGGTGTGGCTGCACCAGGTTGGTCGCAACCTTACCGTGAGCTTGCGTCTGACGAGCGGTGTGAATCGTGCTCGGGGCGGCCGGGCGGTGGAGCGGGCGGCAGCCTTGCGGCCGACGATTGCGGCAGCCATGGTGCGGCTGAGCGAACCGGCTGACGATGACGTGTTTTTGGACCCGTTGTGCGGCACGGGGACAATATTGCTTGAGCGGGCTTTGGCGGGGCGGCATGGTTTGCTGCTGGGTGGTGATATTGACGTAGGAGCGGTAAAAGCGGCGGTGGCTAATTTTGGCCCGCGCCACAAACCGGTGCGCATTGAACGCATGGATGCACGCAAGCTGCCGCTGGAAGACGCGTCGGTGGATAAATTGGTGACAAATTTGCCTTGGGGAAAGCAAATTGGTCGCCCTGAGGATTTGCCGGCGTTGTACGGGGGGATGCTGGCCGAGGCGGTACGGGTGGTGCGCCCGGGCGGTTTGGTGGTGGTGCTCACGAGTGAGGTGGGGGTGCTGGATTGGGCACTGAAGTCGCAACCGGGTTTTGTGGTGCGACGGCGAGTGACGGGGATCGAGGTATTGGGGCGGCCGGCGGAAATGAGGGTGCTGGCGCGGCGGTAGGACACCTGGGACGGCACGATGTTGGGTGCCGTCCCAGGTGCGAAGGCGTCCCGGCCTCAGCGCTGTTGTAGCAGACCGTCTAGAGCACAATCCAATGGCAATGGAGGCTTACGATAGGTCCTACTCGTTGCCATCGGGTGTCGTTTTCGTTTACTTGTTCCTCGATGGTTTCCCCGAGTGATTGGTGTATTCGAAAGATCAAACACCAGATGAAGTGGGCTCGGCTATTGGCTCCAGGATGGGCAAAAACGGTGAACGAAATCGTCTGCCCCTCGTGGGCAGTGACTGGCTGCTCCCATTGGTTCTTGACCTGGCTGCGGTCGGCCTGGGGGTCGGCGCCGCCGCCATGATCGCCATCGGGGGACGCGCTCCATTGGATGTCTTTGGCGCCACCTGGCAGTCGCCACATGGCCACGAGCTTGAATTGCTGGCTGTTGCCACCCTCTTCTTGGCCGGTTCGTGGTGGCAGGAGGTGGGTGACACCGGGGCTGACGAGGCTGAGGAAGCCGAGTAGCACTGCGAGTGCTATTATGCGGTGCCTGCGGCGTCGGGTGGTTTGGGCTCGCATGAGGGCTCCAAGTGGGTGTGAGGGTGGGGATGTGTAGGTGCGCTTTTTGGCTTTGGGACGTTGTTTTATTGTGGCGATTGATGGCGGGGTTGTCTAGCGAGGTTGGAGTGGCGCGGTACAGCTTCCTTTTTACACGAGGTCGAAGGTGGTGTCGGGGGCTGTGGGGTGGTCTAATTGATCGGCGACAACGCTAGCGGCGGTGGTGATAAGTATGGGTAATTTGGCTTGCTCATCGGGTGTGAAGGGTTTGAGCACATACACCTCGCTGGGTTCGGTGGTGCGGTCGTTGAGACTGATGCCGACTTTGACGCGCACGAAGTCGGCGCCGATGTGGCTCATGATGGAGTTTACGCCCTGGTGGCCGCTGCCGGAGGTGCCGGCGGTGCGGATGCGCAGGCGGCCAAAGGGGACGTCGAGGTCGTCGAAGATCACCCAGACATCGGCGGGGCGGGCGCGGTATTTTTGCATCAGGCGCTGCACGGCTTCGCCGGAGAGGTTCATCATGGTCTGAGGCTTGGCCAGGATGATTTTGTCTTCGGCAAGGGTAAATTCGGCTACTTCGGCTTGGAGTTTGGGCTCTTGGCGCCACTGGGGGGTGACGGAGGGCGGGCTGATTTTGCCGATTAGTGAAGAGTTGAATTCGTGGATCTGGGTAGATTGGAGCTTTTTGGCGAGCTCGTCTGTGACCATGAAGCCGAGGTTGTGGCGGGTGTGGGCGTAACGTTTGCCAATGTTGCCGAGACCGATGATGAGTTTCACGGAGTTTTCCTGAGTTTTTCGACTTTAAAGCCCTTGCTCTTCCCGCTACCGCCGCCGCGACGGATGTCGTCGCCGTGCTTGTGGCGGAATTCGAGGCGGATGGGGGTGCCGCCGAAGTCCCACTCGGTGCGGATGTTGTTTTCGAGATAGCGGCGATAACCGAAATGAATGAGATCGGGGTAGGTAGTGAAGAAGGTGAAGGTGGGTGGTTGGGCACCGGTTTGGGTGCCATAGTTGATTTTGGGCAGGCGGCCTTTGAGGCCGGACGGCGGCTGCTTGGTGACGAGCTTTTCAATGAGGCGGTTGAAGGGGCCGGTGGGGACCTCGGTGCGGCGGCGTTCGTCGATCTGGACGGCCAGCTCCATGAGCTGGTTCACGTGTAGGCCATGGGTGGCCGAGGTGTAAACGAGCGGTGCCCACCAGGCGAATTGGAATTCGTTGCGCAGGAGCACGGTGAGGCGGTCTTGGGTTTTGTCGTCTTTGTCGGGTACGGCGTCCCATTTGTTCATGGCGATGATGAGGCCTTTGCCGGCGTCGAGGATTTGCCCGGCGAGATTGAGGTCGCCGGCGACTTGGCCTTCGATGCCGTCCATCACGAGCACGCAAACATCGGCTTCGTGGATGGCGTTGAGGGTGCGCAGGGCGCTGAATTTCTCAATCCCCTTTTCGATCCGGCCGCGGCGGCGGATGCCGGCGGTGTCGAGCAGCTCGATTTCGCGGCCTTTGTATTTGATGATTTCGGAGGCGACGTCGCGGGTGGTGCCGGGGGTGGCGGATACGACGGCTTTTTGCTTGCCGATGAGGGCGTTGAGCAGGCTGGATTTGCCGACGTTGGGCCGGCCGACGAGCGCGAGCTTGAGGGGCGCGGCGGCGTCGGGCTCGGGGGCGTCGGTGATGAGCTCGGTGATGGCGTCGAGCAGGTCGCCGGTGCCGCGGCCATGGATGGCCGACACGCCGATGACGGTGGGGATGCCCAGACGGCGCCAGGCTTCGAGCTCGGCGCCGGCGGCCGTGTCGACCTTGCCGAGGGCCAGGATGACTGGTTTGCCGGATTTGAGCGCTAGGCGCGCGGCGGTTTGGTCGTCGGCGGTGATCATGGTGGCGGCGTCGACGACCACGACGATGACGCTGGCGGCCTTGGCCATTTGGCGGATCTGGTCTTGGGCTTGGAGCTCAATATCGCCGGCGCCTTTGGATAGGCCCGCGGTGTCGACGAGTGTGAAATGTTTGCCACGCCACGCTATCTGACCGTAATTGGCGTCGCGGGTGGTGCCGGGCGTGTCGTGGGTGATGGCGCGTCGGGTGCCGATGAGCCGGTTGAACAGGCTGGATTTGCCGACGTTGGGCCGGCCGACGATGGCGACGAGGGGGGTGCTCATAGGCTGCCTCTCAGGGTGGCATCGGTGGAGAATACTACCCCTTTGTATGCATAGGCGAATTTATACCATATATGAGATTGGTCTGATACCATATATGAGCTAAAAACACCGAGCCTATCGGGAAGGCGTAAGCCACGTAAAATGTTCGGAGTTAGAGCCATTGCCAAGTTCGTGCAATCCAATTGGTTAGTATGACAGTAGAGCCGAAGCGATCATCCGAGCCGAGTACCACCGTGATGATTTCATGACCCTTAATACGAGTAAGGCCGACGAAGCATTCGCCGGCGGCTAGCGTGTACCCCGTCTTTATACCATAAAACCCACCAGAATCCAAGAGTTCGTTGGTGGAAGCGGCGGTGTAGGTGCGGCCTTGGCGGCTCGCGATGGTCATGTTGGGGTTGTTGATGATGCTGACGATGGTGGGGTTGTGCAGAGCTAAGCCGGCCATTTTGGCGAGCGCCGCGGCGGAGGCGTAGTTGCCGGAGTCTTGGAGGCCACTGGCGCTGGCGAAATGGGTGTCGCTGATCCCCCATTCGGCCATTTTGGCGTTCATGCGGGTGGTGAATTTGGCTACGGAGCCGGCGTCCCAGATGGCCATGGCGTCGGCGGCGTCGTTGGCCGAGGGCACCAGGGCGGCTTCGAGGATTTGCTGGAGCGTGAAGGTGTCGCCGGAAACAAGGCCAATAGTTTCGGCTTCGGGGGGATAATCGGGTAGTTTGGGGAGAGTGATGGTCTCGGTGGGATCATGGCGCGAGAGAATCACGAGAGCGGTAATGAGCTTGGTGACGCTAGCGATGGGCCGGTGGGCGCCGCTATTCTGGGCGTACAGGACGGTGGCGGTGTCGCGGTCAATGGCAAAGGCCGAGGCGACGCCCAGATGGGGCTCGGCGCCGGCGGGACCGCGAACCGGCAGGGGCACGAGCGGCGCCGGGGGCGGTGTGATGGGCAGTGTCGCTGGCGCCGTGACACCGGAGGCCTTGGCGGCAAGGTGGGCACGGCTGGGGGCGGAGAGGTGGCTCCAGAGCCCGGTGGCCTGTAGGGCTAGCATGAGGGCGAGAGTGATGGATTTCATGGGTGTGGTTCCTCGAAGTGATCGGCATGATCGGTCTTGATCCATTTTCCCGGAGGGAGGTCGTGTAGGTCAAATGGCCCGAGTTTGGTGCGGTGGAGCCGCTCGACCGTGTAGCCGAGGGCCCCGAAGGTGCGGCGGAGTTGGCGATTGCGGCCTTCACTGAGCGAGACGGTGACGTGCCGGCCGCGGTGGTTGAGGATTTTGACTCGGCTGAGACCGTCGCCGAGCATGACGCCGCGTTCGAGAGCAGCGGCGTCGGGGGCGGCGAGGGGTCGGGCGAGTTTGAGTTCATAGTGCTTGGATTTGCCGGCGCCGGGATGGGTGAGTTGCTGGATGTAGGCGCCGTCATCGGTGAGTATGATGAGTCCGCTGGAGTCGCGGTCGAGCCGGCCGGCGATGCGCAGGTGATGGTGGGTGGCGGGGAGTAGGTCGTAGAGGGTGGGACCTGAGCCCTGGCGAACGCGGCTGGATACGTATCCGGCGGGTTTATTGAGCATGATGTAGGTGTGATTGGCGGGGAGTGTGAGCGGGGTGCCGTCGAGCGTAACGGTGTCGGCGAGGGCTATGGGCTGTCCCAAGCCGGCGGCCTCCCCGTTTACGAGTACGCGTCCGGCGGCGATGGCGGTATCGGCGGCGCGGCGCGAGAGACCAGAGCCGGCGGCCACAAACTGGTTAACTCTCACGCGGCCGGCTCTTCGGCGGGAAGTGGCGGGAGGTCGGTGGTGCTGGTGAGACCAAAATGCTGCAGGAAGGTGTGGCTGACGGCGTAGAGCTGCGGCCGGCCTGGCTCGGGGCTGCGGCCGGCTTCGGCTACGAGGCCGCGCGCTACGAGGTTGCGCAGCATGCTTTCGGAGGCCACGCCGCGGATGTGCTCGATGTGGGATTTGGTGATGGGTCCGCGGTAGGCGACGATTGCCAGGGTTTCGAGTGCCGGCCGGGTGAGGTCTTGGCGCTGCGTGTCATCGAGAAACGCCTGGATGACTGGTGCGGCTTCGGGGGCGGTGACGAGGCGGAAGGTGTCGCCGGAATGAGCCAGCCGGATGCCGCCCGTAAGCCGGCCTTTGAGGCTTTCCAGCGCGCCGGGGATGGCGTCGGTGTCGGCGCCAGTTATGGTGGCGAGCTGGGCCATCGTGAGGGGCTCATGGGTGCTAAAAAGCACGGCTTCGATGAGCGCATCAAGGTTGAGGTTACTCATGAGCGACCTTTGCAGAGGCGGCTTCGACGCGGATGGGATCGAATTGGCCGGCCTGGATGACGTAGGCGGCGCCGTTGCGAATGAGCTCCAGGAGGGCGAGAAACGTGACGACGACTTCGAGCCGGTCGCGGCAGCCTTCGATGATAGTATGAAGATCGAAGCCGGCGGGCAGTTTTCGGTGGAGCTTGGCCGTGACGGTTTCGAGGCTCAAGTGGGGTTGGAGTGCGGTGTGGCGGGGTACGGCCGGGGCGAATTTGAGCGCCCGGCTAAAGGCTTCGGCGAGTTGATCGAGGCTGAGTGCTGGCAGCGGCTGATCGGCGCCGGACCGGCGGGGGCTGGCCGGCCGCTGCCAGGTGCGCTGTGAGCCGCGTGAGGCCAGGAGTTTGGCGGCGGCTTGGAAGCGGCGGTATTCATCGAGCTCCAAGCTTAGTTGTTGGAGCTCGCGGGTTTGTTCGTCGGAATCTGTTTGCGGAAGGAGGGCCAGGCTCTTGATGTAGAGCAGGCGGGCGCCGAGTTGGAGGAATTCACTGAGTTCTTCGGGACCGACATTGGCTAATTGGTGGACGTGTTCGAGATAATTGGTAGTGATGCGTCCGACTGAGATGCGCGAGACTTCGAGTTGGTTGCGCTCGACCAGATCGAGTAGCACGCCGAGCGGTCCCTCAAATTCGCCAACTGCAACCGTATGGCTCATGGACGCTCCTTACTTGGCGGCGCCGAGAATTTCTCTTACCGAATTAACTACATCTTCGAGGGTCACCTGAGATTTGATCAGGTATTTGTTGGCGCCCAGGGCTTCGCCGCGCTGGCGGTCGGTTTCTTGGCTGAGGGCGGTCATCATGATGACTTTGGTGTCTTTGGTTTCGGGGGTGGAGCGAATGATGTCGAGAACGTCAAAGCCGGATATTTTGGGCATCATGACGTCGAGCACGATGAGGTCGGGCCGTTCGCGCACCGAGGTAGCGAGAGCTTCTTCGCCGTCGGAGGCTGTGATCACCTCATATGACTCGGCCGCAAACCGGGCCGAATATATCTCACGAAGGTTGACATCATCTTCGACTAACAGGATTTTTGCCATTGTATCTAGTCTAGACTATTCGTCTTATGCTTGGCAAGGGGGTTGGTCCAATCGGGATCAACGTATTCGCCGATTGCTGGTTGAGCTGGCGGGATGCGCGGCTGGGGCTGGTATGGCGGCGGGTGCGGCAATGGAATCAACGCCCGGGGTGGTGACTCCGGGCGTGGTGGCGGTGGCCGCCAGCTTAATTTTGGTGATTTCAGCGTCGGTGAGCCGTGGCAGGGTGAAGCGGAACGTGCTCCCCTCCCCTACCTTGGATTCTACCCAGATGCGGCCGTTGAAGAGCTCAATGACGCGGCGGCAGAGATAGAGACCGAGGCCGGTGCCGCCGATGGTGCGGGTGGCAGAGTTGTCGATGCGGTAAAATTTTTGGAACAGGTGGCCGATGTCTTCGGGGGCGATGCCGACGCCGGTGTCGCTGATTCCCACCGTGGCCTCTTTTTCGTTGCCTTCGAGGGTGACCTTGATGCCGCCCTCGGTAGTGAATTTGCCGGCGTTGTCGATGAGGTTCATGAGTACTTCGCGCAGGCGCTCGGGGTTGGCGGCTACGTAGTAGAGCGGGGCAATGGCTTTGCCGGATTGGCCGCCGATTTGGTATACCAGGGTGAGGTTTTTCTTTTGGATGGTAAATTGCATGTCGTCGACGGTGCTTTGGACGAGCTCGCCAAGGTTGATGGCGTCGATGTGGCCGCCGAGCTGGCCTTCCTCGGCCTTGGTGACGCTGAGCAGGTCGCGGAAGAGCTCGCCGAGATGCTGGATGGTGTCGTGGGCTTTGCCGAGGTATTTTTTGGCACGGTCATCGACGGTGGCTACATTAGCGTTCATGGCGAGCGAAATGTAGCCTTCGATAGCGGCTACGGGGGTGCGCATTTCGTGGCTGGCGGTGCTCACAAACTCGTCTTTTTGGCGTTCGACTTCTTTTTCTTTGCTGATGTCGCGGAAGAGGGCGATGGCGCCGCTGGGCGCGCCATGGTCGTCGAAGAGCGGTGAAATCGAGAGGCTGAGTTGAATTTTGTGCCCGCTGCGCGTGGTGGTGGTGAGATTGTCGTGGACGATTTCGGCTTGTTTGCGCCAAGCTTCGTTGAACGGGTCGTTGAGGTCGTTGAGGGGTTGATCGTCGGTGGTGCGCAGCTGCAATACCAGATTGTAGTCGATGTTTTGGGCGCTGGATTCGTCCCAGCCGGACAGGTTTTGGGCGGCTTTGTTGAAGACTTGGATGCGGCGTAGGCTGTCGACTACCATTACGCCCTCACCAATGCTCGAAACGATGGCGTCGGCTTTGATTTGCTCGGTGCTGAGCTGGCCGGAGAGCTTGGCGATTTTGCTGGTGGCGACGGCGGCGTTGCGGGTGCGGATGTGCACCCATTGCGCGAGGCCGGCGGCGGCGAGCGTGAGGCCAAATTCGATGAGGTGGTCGGTGAGGTACTGGGAGTGGAGCCCGCCGTGGAAAATTTCGTAGGCGTAGTACCCTACCGTGAGGCTGCCGACCAAAATGATCTCGACGACGCCAAAGATTCCGGCTACCACGATGGCTAGAATCCAGAAGGCGTAAAACGGTGAGTCGAGCCCGCCGGTGGAGGTAATGACGAGTACGAGATTCATGCCGGTGATGATGCTCAGTGCCAGCGTGGATAGGGCGAGTTTGCTGAATTTGAAAATTTGGTGCAACGTGCCGAAATAAACGGCGGCAAACGCGCCCAAAATGGCGGCGGTAAGCGAAAGGGTGGTGTCGGTGAGGAGGTTGGGCACGAGGCCGTAGAGCCCAAACACAATCACGGCTATACCGGCTCCGAGGGCGGCTTGGAGTCGGGCGAGGATGGTTAGGCTGCGGGTTCGCTGGTCGGTCATGGGTTCATACGCGCATCAACACACAATTATGCTTGTGGTTAATTATGCCCGCTCGGGGCCGGGCTCGCAAGCGCAGGGGGTGGGTGTGCGCTGGGTGGGGCTGGGGCTCGTCCCGGGGGTTGCGTCTGTTCCCTATTATCAACGGAATCCGAGGATTTTATGTATTTGTAAGCAGGATCCATCTCCGTTTTCCTCGGATTCCGTTGATAATATGTACTGGGAGCGTCCGAGTGTCGAGACTCTGCTCGGCCGGTGTCGAGGTGGACAAAACGCTTGTTTCCTGCTATATTCATACGGTCTTTTATGTGGTCCCGTCGTCTAGCGGCCTAGGATGCCTCCCTCTCACGGAGGAGATCAGGGGTTCGAATCCCCTCGGGACTACCAAGGTATTATTTTGGCTCAAAAATAAAAACAACCCATGGCTTGTGGGTTGTTTTTTGAATAAGGGCGGTGCTCCCGGGTCGGCGGGTGGGCCGACCCGGGGTGCCTGTTGCGGTTAGACGTCGCGGAAGTACTCCTGCTCTCTTTCGATCCCGCGTGCCGGATGGGCCAGTATGAGGGCAGGAGTGGAGTCAGCCGAGCCTCATCGCTCGTTTAGCAGTTCCACCAGAGGGACCTCCCAATCAAAGCAGGTGGGACGGTAGGTCAGGCGGTATAATGTTGATTTACAATTGGGGTCTAGGTAGACAAAATGCTTCAGCACGATAACCGTGTCTTCTATGAACGAGCCGACGGTACCATCGGAATCATCAACCCCGCCGGTCATGAGTTTGCGATCGAGCCGGAGCAGAATGTCTACGAGTAATTTGGCTGCCTGTGGGCTTATGGGCAGTTTTGACACAATGTCCGACAGTCGATAGCAACCCTCTTGTAGCGATCCTTGATAGGCGAACCAAGTTCGAGATGGTCCTGAATAGGCTTTGATATGGCGCATTGCAGCGGTGACGGCTTGTTTGGTTTGGGCTAAATCCTCTTCCGATAACTCCCCTATTTTGCCGCTGGGAGTCGGGGCGCTTACCGGTGTTATTTCGGGCTTTTCGAGCGGTTGTCCATTTTTTGCGGCCATGATAGCAACTGCCACAAGATGCTTGCATAATGTATCTTTGCGGCCGAGGTAGCATTCGCAGCTGCCGTGATCGAAGTGTTTCGCCGAAACGACCACGCGATAGGGCTGCGTGCCAAGAACGGTGGCGCGAAAACCGTCGGCGAGGGCGGTGAAATCAACTATTTTGGATTGCTCATAAAGCTCCACGGCTCGCTGAAATGTTGGCGGATCGGTGGCGTATTTGATCTTTTCTATATCATAGGTGGGCATGGTTTGCTCCTATCTATCTACTGTATTGAACCAATGTTAACGGCTTTGTTCATTAACGAGTAACGCCCTGCCAAGATGACGGGGCGTTAATCGCTCCAGCCCTGGCAGGGCATGAGGTTGCGGGTACTCAGGGATTGCTGAGATGCTGGATGGCGCCCTTGAGGATGCGCTTGACTTCGGCGAGCGACCGATTGGGCTGAGCGGCCCACTCGCCTATATGCGCCAGGGCGGTGCTGTCGACACAGTCCGTGTCGATATCGGGGTGGAGCTTCGCGTAGGCGGCGACGATCGCCGTGGTGGCGTCTTGTAGTGGGCACGTGTGGCGCCATCCCACTTGCTGGTAGCCCACTTCGGTCAGCGCGGTGGCAAGCGCGGCGGTCAGCTTGGCCGGGTTTCCTTGGAGGTGCAGGTACTCCTGCGTCTTGCGAACGATCGTGATAGCCTCGTCGCGCTGGACGGCGAGCGCCGGCGGTCGCTGGCCGATGCTGCTCATGAAGCTGTCGGTGGCGGCTTGCCGAAGGAGTCTGAGGTGGTGCCCCGGGACTTCTGCTCGATGCCAGACCAGATAGTGGAGCGTTAGGGAGGGCAAGATGTGGCCGTACAGCCCCGGATCCTGCACATAGTATTCGAACTCAGGTGCGGTGACTCCGCAAGCGCAGGTTTGCTCAGCGGCGGTGGCGCCCGGCTTGAACTCGTGGTAGCCTGCTTCGGCAATCACGAGACCGGCGGTGGCAGTGCCTAGGACATGGACGAGGTAGTGGGTGAGCAGGTCGAGGGCCGGCTCGCCTGACAGCGGCTGGGTCGGCGTGATGTTGAGCAGGCGACGAGGACCGTCGCTCCCGATGTACATGGTGTACCACCTAGTGAGTGGGGGCGTGCAACCGATTTAATACTTTACTATAATTTCATAGGTTCATCAATAATCGGCTCGGTTAGGTTAGCTCACTGAAGCGGCAATCTGCTCCGCGCGCCGAACGGGCCGGTACGCGGAGCAGTAGTTGAGCCGGCTGGGTCTTAGGGATATTGGCAGTAAGCGTGTCCGTCACCTTCGTTTCCAGATCCGAACTCAGGCAGAGAAATAACGATCGAGACCCTTAGATGTACCTGGTTGTTCTTGGCCTCGGCTTCAATGCTGGCGAACTCCCCGTTGTAAGCGATGTTCGGTACTCCTAGTTGGCGCTTGTGTGACCAGGAGCGGTATTCGCGGCCAGCGTCATGCACGGTCTTCACATCCGATGGCTGGAGTGGGCCCGAATCATGTCCTTCGCCCAGCCGCCACGAAATTGTCAGCTCACCTACCCTGTCCTCGGGTAGGTCATCCGGCGACCAGCGCGCCCGCATCTCGATAGTGCGTGGCGTTGTGGTCGATAGTCTTATTTTCGGGTTGCGATCGCCAGTCGGATGTATGCCAAGAACCATTGCTCCGACTCCAAGTGCTAGCGCGAGGAGAGTTAGAGTACCGCGAACGGCGCCCACTCTTGGCCGCTGGGCCGTACCTGTTCCCACCTTAGCCCCTTTGGCTCGTCTACGTAGCTTACCGGACGGTAAGCATGTATGGCAGTTTACTTATCTGAGGCTTGTGTTTCAAGGGACGGGTTGTATGCGTTCTTGGATTAATGGGGCCGGAAAAAGTCGGAGTTGGCCAGGCCGGAGGGGAAGAAGACGAGCACGACAATGAGGAGAATGATGGCCAGGGCAAAGCGGTAGGCGTGGATGCGGGCGGACGGATCGGCTTGATGTTGACGCAAGTAGGTTCGTTCGCCGATGAGGGCTTTGTATAGGTAATAAACTACCATGGTGGCTGGTAGGGCGACGATGAGCAGACGGCCGGAAACGAAAGGCAGCGACGGGAAGGTGGCTTGGCCTTCGAGGACGATGGCGAGGGCTTTGGCAGTGAGGGCTAGCTCGATGAGCGGTGTGAGCGCGGGGTGCATGAGGTAGGCGTTGAAGCGGGCTTTAACGGCTCGATGGAGCGTGTAGACGAAGCCGCCGGTGGCAAAAAGGAGCATACAGCCGGTGATGAGCGACAATATCGCGTCGTTACCACTGAGACTCGTGATTGGCGCCATGTCCCAGCGAGTGTATTGAAAGGTGAACAAGCTGAGCAAAATGCCGAGCGGCAGCGCGATGCAGGCGACGGGGGCCCAGAGTTGGCGGGCCGGGACGCCCATGAGGTAGGCGTAAATCACGAAAACCCCCAGTACAAAGACGGCGGTGTTGCCTACCGAGGCGGCACTGAGGCTGAGGAGAAAGTTATTGGCCAGGTCGGTGAAGCTGGTGATCTGGTTTGAGCGGTAGAAGGCGTAGGCGATGAAGAAGAGCGTCACGATGATGAATGTTTGGAGACGCGCGGCTACCTCCATGTCTTTGGGCGGGTCGGGAAATTTGGTGCGGGCCCAGCGGATCCAGTTTCGGACCCAGAAACAAGCGCGTACGGGTAGGAGTAGGCGCCAGATGAGTTTGAGAATGGAGTTTGGGTAGGCGCGGTTCATGGAATTAGTATAGGAGACGCGGTTTTAAAAGGAAGTCCCTCGACCCGAGCCTGAGGCCCTTTTCGCTAAGAGCCGTTTGCTGTAATTTAATTGGTATGGCGGAACTCCCCTTTCATCCCGATCAAGAGCCTAATCTGATGCGTTTTAAGGCCGGAAAGAGCGGCGATCTGGTTCGTGCGAACGCGGAGGAATCAGATGATGAAGCCTTTTTAGCTTACTGGGCTGAGGCTCGACAGCGTCTTATGGAGGCGACGCCTTCGCGCGAAGAAGGCATCGACGTCGCTCGGGTCGCTTCGTATTTTGCGAAGAAGGGCCTGGCAGTTAGGCCTCATATTCTGTTGACGCCCGAAGACGTTCCGGAGTTTCGGCGAGTCTTAGCGGCTAACGGTATTTCTAATAATGTGGCAGAAAAAGATAGTTTTATTGGGGGATATTTGCACGAGGTAGGGTTGACCTTTGTTGTTCGCGATCCTGCGATGGAGGCCGCCAATGGGCCGGGGTTTTCTGAAGCGACTCTGGTTCATGAGAAGTCGCATAGTAGTGGGAAATACTACGACATGGCCCTGCTCAAAACAGAAGATGGTACTGAATTATTCCAACCGCTTCGTCAGGGGCATAATGTGGCCGGCCAAGGCGGTTTTATCGAGGAGGCTTTTGGCGCCGTTGTGGAGATGGATTATATCCAAAATGAGCTGGGTCTCCCCCATGGTTTTTCCGGCATTGATGGTTTCATGGATACGGATTTAGGCCAAATTCCAGGTAAGTACATTGCCAAAGCGCCTAATGGGGCCATTGCTTATGGTTCGAGCGCTCTGGCGGGATATGGGTTTGAATTGCTCAACGCCAAAGACCCCGAGATAATCCCCGCCTTGTATCGGGCCCGCAATAACGTCGATGGGTTGCGTGAGGTGGCTTATCGCATCGAGAGGGTTTCACCAGGGCTTTATCGGAATTTGAGAGACCTTTCTTACGAGGATACGGGTGACGATTTTAAGCGTGGGCTTGATTTGATTCGGCGTGCGAGTGGTGGGGATTCTGAATAAGCGGCAAATGTAGCCGAGTTAGGGATTTTTTAATATTTTCCATGTATAGCGGGGGTTGTGGTGCTCTTAATTCTTGTGCTTATCTCTAATAATTATTGATTTTTGGATGAGAAAGTTTTCGTTTCTGTGAGTGGCTGAATCCCTCGGGCAAGCCCATTATGGTCGAGTCGTTGAGCTCACGATGTTTTAGGGGATGACACAATTAAAAGGAGTGTTTATGAAATTCACGCTTAAAAGGAAGCTGGTGGCGGGTGTTGGCCTGGCCGGCCTGTTGGTGCTCGGAGGCGGGCCGGTGCTGGCGGAAACGCAGGCGCAGAGTGCGCAAGATGGGTTTAAGAAGTTGGACGCAGCGGCGGTGGCGGCGGCCAATCCGGACTGTCGGTTCTTCTCGGCTACGAATGCGGCGGTTCAGCGCCGGGCGTATACGAATAACACGCCGACTGCTTACACCACGACGGATTGGGTGAATTTGCAGTGTGGTTCGTTTACGGTAACGGTGCCGCGCGGTAAGTCGGCGTTGGCGGTAGTGAAGGTGGACGGCGAGGTGACGTGTACCAACTCGGCGGCGGCGAACAATCAGTGGTGCGAGGGTCGGGTGCTGATTAATGGGGCCGAGGGCCAGCCAAGCGCGCCCGAGCCTGACTCGTTTGCGTGGTCCAACAGCCAGGTGGATCCGAACGCCTGGGAAAGCAACGCTTTCACGCGTACGGCTTACTTGCGCTGCTCGCCCAACACTCGGGAGGCTGTGTGTACCTACTTTGTGAGGGCTCAAGTGAAGAATCACGCCAGTGGTCTTAACTTCCGGCTTGACGACACGACGGTAGATGCTAACCTGACCTACTTCTAGCTCCCGTATCTTTCGTTCAAAACGCCCGTGCTTTTGTTAAGCCGGGCGTTTTGCTGCTATAGTGCCGGCTCGTCTTTGGGTTCGGCTTGGCCGAGCTGAGTACCAGCATGAGTCCGCCGGCGAGTGACTTAGATATGTTTTGGCAAGGCTTGTTGGGTTCGGGAGTGCCTGAGGATGATTTCGTAGAGGACAAGGCATAATTCCGGGTCGAGGTGGGCGTCTATGGCGAGGGTTCGCAGGCGCTCCTGGAGGGCTGTTTCGCGGTCGGCATCGAGTATGGGCAGGTGATGGATTTGTTTGTACTCCCCCACCTGCTTTGTGACAGCGAAGCGTTGGCCAAGCAGGGCGATAATCTGGCGGTCGAGGGCGTCGATTTGGGTGCGGTATGCTTCCATGGGGTGTGGTTAGAGTCTCCCCAAGGCTGCGGCGAGATCAATGCCGGGGCCCAGCACTGGTGCCCACAGGTCGCCAACGGCTTCGAGGCGCTTGGTGGTGGTGTGGATGGTGTGGTCGGTGGGCTGGAGGCCGGGCTTAACCTCGTCCCAGCGCAGGGGTGTAGAGACGGGTGCGCCGGGTCGGGGCCGAACCGAGTAGGGAGCGGCCAGCGTTTGGCCGTGGCGGTTTTGGAGGTAATCGAGGTAGACTTTGTGCTGGCGTTTGGCTGGGTTGCGCTCGACGCTGGTGAGTTTGGGTACTTGTGCGTTTACGAGCCGTGCGATGATGTGCGCGAAATCTTTGACCTGTTCATAGGGGTACTTTGCGCCCATGGGAATGTAGATGTGAATGCCGGTGGCGCCGGAAGTTTTGGGATAGCAGGGAATTTTGGCTTTATCAAGCACAGATTTTACGGCTCTAGCGGTTTCGATGACGGCTTCGAAGCCGATGTCCTCGGGGTCGAGGTCGATGACGCACCAGTCGGGGTTGTCGAGGTGCTTCAAACGCGAATTCCAGGGGTTGAGGTCGATGCAGCCGAGGTTGGCCATGTAGATGAGCGTGGCCTCATTTTGGCACAGTAAATAATTGATATCTTTGTTGGCGGATTCGGAATGAATCAGGGTGGTTTTGGCCCAGGCGGGGTGGTCTTCGAGGTCTTTTTGGTAAAAGCTGTCGCCGTGGATGCCGTGCGGGAAGCGGTTGAGCGACTCGGGGCGGTCTGTGAGGTAGGGCAATATGGTGGGGGCGATCGCGCGGTAGTATTCAATGAGCTGACCTTTGGTGATGCCGTCCTCGGGCCAATACAGTTTGTCGCGATGGGTGATGGGGACGGTGTGTCCGTTGAGCTTGAGTGTGGTTTCGTTGGTCACGGTGGGTTCCTCGTTGATGGCTTGTTCTCTGTGCACCTCGGCGGCGGGCTTGTCTTCGCGCAGGCCTCCAAAAATGGGGTGGCGCATGGAGCCGTCTTCGGTCCATTCAGTAAATTCAACTTCGGCAACGAGTTTGGGGCGCACCCAGGTGGCGGGTTCGTTGGTTTGGGGCGCCGGGTCGATGGGGCACTGGGTGGTGACGAGCGGCTGGAGCTGTTCGTGGAGGCTCTGCAGCGATGCGTCGGTGAAGCCCGAGCCGGTGTGGCCGGCGTAGACGAGCCGCTGGTGGTCGTAGATGCCGAGCACCAGCGCGCCAAAATGGTGGCGGCCAGCGCGCGGGGCGGTATAGCCCACGATGACGGCTTCTTGGCGGTGTTTGGTTTTGAGCTTGAGCCAATCGCGGCTGCGGTGGCCGAAGCGGTAGAGGCTGTCGGCGCGTTTGGCGATTATGCCTTCCATCCCCTGCTCTTTGATGTGCGCCAGCATCGCCGTGCCTTGCTCGGCAATATGGTCGCTGTAGCGCAGATGCGGGCCCGGGGGCAGTATTCGGCGCAGCAGGGCTTTGCGGCTTGCCAAAGGTAAATTTGTGAGGTCGTGTCCGGCGAGGTGGAGCAGGTCAAAGGCGTAATAAAGGAGCCGGCCCTGGCCCGTGCGCAGGTAATTTTGGAGCGCCTGGAAGCTGGAGCGGCCGTCTGGGTCGACCACAGTGATTTCACCGTCGATGAGCGCCGGGACGCGTAGGTGGTGCAATTCGTCGGCGATGATTTTGAAGCGCTGGGTATAATCCTGGCCGCCGCGCGTGTGCAGCGTGACGCCGCCGGCTCCCAGCTCGGCCATAATGCGGTAGCCGTCCCATTTGATCTCGTAGATCCAAGCGGGGTCGTCGAATGGATGCTCGGCGAGGGTGGCGAGCATGGGCTCGAAGGTGTTTGGCAGGGGCGCTTTGGGCGCCGTGGTTAGTTCGCCAAGGTGGAGTTTGGTGATGGGTTTGCCGGCGGCGGTCTCTTCGATAGTGCGGTTTGTGACGACTGAGCGGTTTTGGGCCGTGATGTCGCTGGCGGAGACAAATTTGTCTTTGTGGGCCTTGACGATTAGCCAGGCGTTTTCATCGGCGTTGCCGTGCATTTTGATGAGCGCGAATTCGCCGTTTAGTTTTTGGCCGTGCAGGATGAAGGTGAGGTGCTCTTTGTGGACGCCGGCTCGGGCAAGTTTGTCGTCGGCGTCGCGGTCGCCGGTGGCAAAGAGCGGCTCATAGGTGCCCTCGTCCCAGACGATGACGGGACCGGCGCCGTAGTTGCCCTCGGGAATGACGCCCTCGAAGGTGCGGTAGTCGTAGGGATGGTCTTCGGTCATCATGGCGAGGCGCTTGTCTTGGGGGTTGAGTGATGGTCCTTTGGGGACGGCCCAAGATTTGAGCACGCCGCCCATTTCGAGCCGAAAATCGTAATGCAGGGCGGTGGCGTGGTGTTTTTGGACTACAAATCGTAGCGGTCCCTCCCCTGATCCCCCGGTGGGCTCGGGGGTTTGGTCGAATTTGCGCTTGGCGTGGTAATCCTTGAGGGGCATGCCGGGTGGCTCCTGGCTTAGGCGGCGCGGGCGCGGAGCTTCATGATGTCGCGCGAGTGCTGACCGGCGAGCTTGTCGAGGTCGGTCATATGGTGCTTGATATAGCGGACGTCTTTTTTGACGTCCTTGAGGTCGGTTTCGAGATGGTCGAATCGCGCATCTATTCCGTCGAGTCGGGAGTCCATTCCGTCGAGTCTGGCGTCCACGCCGTCAAATCTGGCGTCTATACCATCGAGTCTGGCATCCACACCGTCGAACCTGGCGTCGATTCCATCGAACCTAGTATAGATGGCAAGGAAATCTTGCTGGATGGCGGCTATGTCGGATTCGTATGATTGTTCAAACTGCTTGAATCGTGTGTCGATTGATTCATCGATAATAGTTTGAATCTCTGGTAACAGAGAGGTTCGAATGTCTTGGAGGGTGAAATCTACTGTGGGCATGGTGAGTATCCTTGATTATCAGTATAACGGTTGTGCCAAGGTATTATACCGAACTAAAACCGAAAGTAAATCTTATTTTTTGGCCTCTTCGAGGCTGGCTTTGAGTGCGGCCATGAGGTCTTTGACGGGTGCGGTGTCGGCAGCTTTAATCTTGGGAGCAGGTTGGTGTTTGACCTTGGCTTCGATGCGCTCCTCGAGCTCTTCGGTGTAGGTGTCGTGGAAGTCTTCGGCGATGAAGGGCTTGGTGAGCTGGTCGATGAGCGTGCCGGCCATTTTGAGCTCGGCGGGTCCCGCGAGGTCCTTTGGCGGCAGCTTGAGGCCGCCGGGGGTACGCAGGTCGGTGGGGAAACGCATTTGATTAAGCACCAGCATCTTCCCGACTGGTTTGATGGCGGCTAGATGTTCGCGTTGGCGAAGCACGAAGCGGGCCACGGCGATTTTGCCGGCTTGGGCGAGCGATTCGCGCAGGAGGGCGTAGGCTTTTTCGCCGCCCTTGGAGGGCTCGAGGTAGTAGGGGCGCTCGAGATAGCGGACGTCGATTTGAGCTTCGCTGGTGAATTCTTCGATATCGACGGTGGCGGTTTTTTCACCCTCGGCGGCGCTGAAATCCTCATCGCTGAGCACTACAAACCGGCCATCATCATATTCGTAGGCTTTGACGATGTCTTCGTACGGAACCTCGATATTTTCTTTGGTGCAGAATTTGGCGTAGCGGATGGGGGCTTCATCTTGTTTGTGGAGCATGCGTAGGTCGATGCCGTCGCGGGACTCGGCGGCCGAGTATAATTTGACGGGAATATTGATGAGTCCAAATGAGATAGAGCCGGTCCAGATGGCGCGCATGGCTTGGTCCTTGTTGTTGGATACAGCTTAGCGAAAATGGGGCGGCGATGCATTAGGGATATCGCACAAGGCATCAAAAAGCAGTGAGCCCCGGCACGAGAGTCCGGGGGCTCTCCTGCCGGGGCCTTAAGTGGTGGGCCTACGAGCCCGCCACGAGGGATTGCCACCATGGTTGCGGGCTGAGTTCATCCATGAGGCTGGTTACTTTGGCAACCTCGGGTTCTGGGCCCAGGTATTGGGCCGCGGTTTGGAGGGAACTGAAGATGCCGTGCTGGAGGGTCTCGGCGCTGTCCTGGCCGAGCTCGAGCAAGGCTAGATAGCACTCTGCCAGGCGGAGACTCAAGAGGCCTTGGACGCGGGGATCACTGGGGTCGGATGCGTGCTCGGCTTCGGTGTAGGGTCTGATGGCGGATTCGTACCAGACGGCGGGATCGTCGGTGGCTCCCGCGAAGGCTGCATGGAACTTTCCACGTGCCTGGTGGTATTCGGCTGTCCGGTCTTCGAGTGCGGCGTCGAGCTCGGGCTGGACATCGTCCCAGCCTCTGCTGCTGGCCGCGTAGTCGGCGTACATGAGCTGGATCAGGTATTCGACGGGTTCGCCGGCTTCGCGGTACATGAGTGCCTGAGCGATGATGCGACCGGTGCGGGCGCGGTTGGTCTCATGGGCGTCTGGGGCCTCCACCCGAGGGTCCGAAGCTTCGAAATACCTCCTCCAGGCTTCGTGGATAGTGGCCGTCCGTCCGGTCCTGATGGCGGCTACGGTTTGTTCGCGGACGTGCCGCAGGGTTTCGTCTTCCTCGAAGCCGAGGATGCGGGGCAAGTCTTCGATGGGCTTGAGGGCGGTTGGAGCTGGATCCATTCGGTCCGTCCTTGGTGGGTTTGAGAGCGGGGGTTCTCCCGCGGAGGTTATTATACGCGGGCGAGGTCGCTAACTCCATTTTTGGTGGATTTTTCGGTTTAAAGTGGTTATGCTTGGGTTATGTCAGGTACCAAGAAGCCGGTTGTCAAGTCTGGGCCCAACCTCGTCAAACAAAGCGCCAAATTTGGGTTGGTGGGTATTTCGAATACGCTCATCGACTACACCCTCTACCTGGCGGTGACGAAATTACTCAATGTGCCGCTCGACCGGGTGTTTATGGTGAAGTTTTTCTCCGGCAGCGTGGCGATGATTAATAGTTTTTATTGGAACCGGCGGTGGGTGTTTCGCAGTAAAGCGGGGATCGGTAAGTCGGGGGTGCGCTTTTTGACCGCGACGCTGGTGTCGATTTGGGCGATTCAGCCGGGCCTGGTGTTTGTGTTTTCGGCAACGGCGGCGGGGCTGACATTTAGCAGTTTTTGGTTTGACGCTGCTCGGGCGCTCGGGCTGGTGGGCTTAGTGCCCGGTGTGCTCACGCGGGAATTTGTGATCAAGACGGTAGCGTTTGGTATGGGCGTGGTGGGCAGCGCGATCTGGAATTTTACGCTCTATAAGTTGTGGGCGTTTCGCGAGGATTGAGCTAGTCGGCTGCAGGCGGCGCAGAGGCCGGTAATTTCGAGCTGGTGAGCTTGCACGGTAAGCCCGAGGGCTTGGGAAGCGGCATGAATGGCTTGTTCGAGTTCGGGATTGTCGAAATCGGTGACGGCGCCGCACTGGCTGCACCAAAAGTGATGGTGGTGTTCGCCGAAGTCGTCGCTGAGTTCTAGCAGGCGGTGCCTGCCCATGCCGATTTCGCGTACGAAGCCCAGCCGCGTAAAGAGCGCAATGGTGCGATAGACGGTTACGCTGTCGACGCCGTCGCCGGCGGCGCGGTCGGCGAGCTTGCGCATGGGCAGCGGGCTGTGCCGCGCGAGCAGGCGAAAGATGGTGAGCCGGGGGGTGGTGACGCGCTCGCCGGCGCTTTTGAGGTGGGCCAGGAAGGCGGCGTCGGGGGCTGGTTGTTGGTTCATAGCCTAGATGTTATTGCATATGCAATTATTTTGCAACAGATACCGGTTTTCGCTATGCTGAGCGCATGAATAAAAAATCTGTCTATGTAATTTTGGTAGCGGTAGTAGTGGGCGGCGTGCTTTTGGCGGCGCTGGCGGTGCGTGATCGTAGTGGGGTGACGGGTTCGGGGAAACTCAAGGTGGTGGCGGCGGAAAATTTTTGGGGTGATATTGCGCGGCAAATTGGTGGTTCGCAGGTGGTTGTAACTTCGATTATTTCTGACCCGCAGGCTGATCCACATTTGTACGAATCGAGTGCGCAGAATGCGGCGGTGGTGGGCTCGGCCGATGTGGTGATCGTCAATGGCGTGGGGTACGACGACTTCATGGATAAACTGGTGGCGGGCTCGCGCAACGACCACCGAGTGGTGGTGAAGGCGGCCGCGGTGACCAATACGGCGGAGGGAGCTAATCCGCATTTGTGGTACGACACCGCGAAAGTTGAGGTGGTAGCGCAGGCGATTGAGCAGGCATTGGCGGGGCGAGACGATGCACATCGGAGTGTCTATGAGACGAATCTGGCGGCGTTTATGATTAGTCTGCGGTCGCTGCACGATGAGGTTGGTCGGATTAAGGCGGATTATGCGGGGGTTGGGGTGGCCTATACTGAGCCGGTTCCGGCGTATTTGCTGCTCAGTGCCGGTCTGAGCGTTAAAACGCCGGCTGGGTTTTCGCAGGCGATTGAAGAAGGCAATGATCCGAGCCCGGCTGACACGGCGGGGATGGAGTCGCTCATTACCGGCCATGCCATTAAGGTGCTGCTTTACAACTCGCAAGCTACGAGCCCGGTAACCGAACGGGTGAAGGCTTTGGCTCAAAAGAATGGGGTGTCGGTGATTGGCGTGACCGAAACATTGCCGGCGGGCAAGGATTTTCAGACCTGGCAACTTGATCAGGCAAAGGCATTGTATACTGGACTCAGTGGCAACTAATCCTTCTAATTCCTCGGCAATTCGGCTATCTGGCGCAACGCTTACTCTGGGCGGACGGCGGTTGTGGGGGGGGCTCGACTTGCAAGTGGAGCCGGGTGAATTTGTGGCGGTGCTGGGTCCTAACGGCACGGGCAAGACTAGCTTGCTCAAGGTGTTGCTGGGTCTGGTGCCGCTCACGAAGGGACGCGTAGAGGTGGCCGGCGAGATGCCGGTACGGAGCCGGGGGTTGTGCGGGTATGTGCCGCAGCAACGCAGTTTTGACGCGGATTTGCCGGTACGGGGGCGTGACATTGTGCGGTTTGGGCTCGATGGCGGCCGGTTTGGCTGGAGGCGGAGTGCGCGCGAGGATGAGCTGGTGAACCGGGCTCTAGCCGAGGTGGGCGCTGAGCATTTTGCGGATGGGCCGATGGGGCGGCTTTCTGGTGGCGAGCAGCAGCGATTGCGGATTGCGCAGGCGCTCGTTGGCGATCCGCAGGTGCTGCTGTGCGACGAGCCGCTGTTGTCGCTGGACCTGTCGCATCAGCAGGCAGTGACGGCGCTGATTGATCGACGGCGGCGCGAGGCGAATACGGCGGTGCTGTTTGTGACGCACGAGATCAACCCGATTTTGGCGTCGGTGGACCGGGTGTTGTATTTGGTGAACGGCCGCTGGGCCATCGGGACGCCTAAGGAGGTGCTGACGACCGAGCGGCTGACGGAGCTTTATGGCGCGCCAGTGGATGTGGTGAACGTGCGGGGTCGCTTGGTGGTGGTGGCGGGCAGCGAGACGGGAGGGCATCATGATTGATTACTTGATGCAGCCATTTGCCCAGCATGCCTTGCTGGCGGCGTCGCTCGTGGCGGTGATTTGCGGCTTGATTGGCCCGTTTGTGATCACGCGCGGGATGGCGTTTGCGGTGCATGGCACGAGCGAGCTGGCGTTTACGGGTGCGGCGGCGGGGTTGCTGCTGGGCGTGAGCCCCTTGGCCGGGGCGCTGGCGGGATCGCTGGTGGTGGCGGGGGTGATCGGTACGCTGGGGGTGCGTGAGCGCGAGCGCGATTCGGCGATTGGGGTGGTGCTGGCGTTTGGTTTGGGCTTGGGGGTGCTATTTTTGAGCTTTTATCATGGTTTTGCCACCCAAGCTACCAATATTTTGTTTGGCGATATTTTTGGGGTGAGCGGGGTGCAACTGGCGACACTGGTGGCGATTAGTGTGGGGGTAATGCTCGCGATGAGCTGGTTGTACCGGCCGTTGTTGTTTGCGTCGGTGGATCCGGAGGTGGCGGCGGCGCGGGGGGTGCCGGTGGCGGCGCTCGGATTGGGTTTTTTGTTTGTGCTGGCGATCACGGTAACGGCGGCGGCGCAGGTGGTGGGTACGCTGCTGGTGCTGAGCCTGGCGATTGCACCGGCGGCCGCGGCGAGTCGGCTGAGTGCGCGGCCGGCGGTGGTGACGGCATTGTCGGTGGCGTTTGCGGTGACGGCGGCGGCCGGCGGAGTGTTGGCGAGTTTGGCGGTGGGCACGGTGAAGCCGAGCGTGTTTGTGACGAGCATTAGCTTTGTGATTTATGTGTTGAGCCGCGTGCTCGGGCGCCGATGATAGGCGTGAGCGACGAGGCGTTTTACGCCTTGGTACAAGAGGCGGTGACGGCGATTCCGGAGCGGTTTGCGAAGCATTTGAACAATGTGGCGTTTATGGTGGCCGACGAGCCGACGCGCGAGCAGCTGGGGGTGAATCTGCGGCTGCATCGGCGCGGGATGACGCTTTTGGGCTTGTATGAAGGCATTCCCCTCCCCCGTCGCGGCGACGGCTATAGTGGCGTGCTGCCGGATGTGATTACGGTGTTTCGCGGGCCGCATCTGGCGATGGCGCATGATGTGGAGGGATTGCGGCGGGATGTGCGACAGACGGTGTGGCACGAGGTGGCGCACTATTTTGGGCTGGATCATGGGCAGATTCGAGCATTGGAGGAGTAGGACGTGGTGGGCATTTTGGGTGCGGGTGTGTGCACTATTCCATTTTCGGAATAGTAGCTCAGGCATAGTTGGATTATGCTTTTATAAAGCCAAAATATTTTAATATTGTGCGACTGTTCCAGAAAGTGGAATAGTCGCATGATGGGGTGAATCGGAAAGATTAGTTCGAGCGTGTTCGTCCCGGTTACGCCTCGGGTTGCACATACTCCTGCCACGATGTGATCGGTATTTCGCTGAGCTTGATTTCGCCGAGTGCGCGTAGGAGCACCACGCCAATTTCGGCGTTGGTGACGAGCGGGATGTGATTGTCGATGGCTAGCCGGCGGATTTCGGCGGCGTCGGTGTCGTCATTGGTGCTCGAGGGTACGTTGACCATGAGGTTGAGGTCGTGGGCGGCGATGGCGGTTTGGGCGGTGGGGGCTTTGCGCTCGCGGAGTTTGTAGAGCGGCGTGGAGGCGATGCCGTGGGCGGCGAGATAGTCGTGGGTACCGAGGGTGGAAAAAATCGTCCACCCGGCTGCGACGACGCCGGCAGCAGCTTCGACGATTTTGGGTTTTTGATCGTCGGGTACGCTGATGTAGATGTGTTTGCCGATGAGCGGTTGGTCGGTGGAGAGCCACGAAGCGTAGAAGGCTTCCAGCAGGTTGCGGCCGATGCTGGCGACTTCGCCGGTGGAGGCCATTTCGACGCCGGCCACGGGATCGGCGCCTTTGAGACGGTTGTAGGAAAATTGAGGGCTTTTGACGCCGACGTAATCGAGCTCGAGGGTTTCGTAGTGCTCGGGTTTGTATGTGCCCAACATGACTTGGGTGGCAATCGTGATGAAATTGTGGCCGGTGACCTTGCTGACGAACGGGAAGCTGCGGCTGGCGCGAACATTGGTTTCGATGACTTTGAGGTCATTGTCCTTGGCGATAAATTGGATGTTGAAGGGGCCGGTGACGTCGAGCTCGCTGATGATGCGCGCGGTGATTTTTTTGGCGCGGCGGATGGTTTCGAGGTAGAGCCGCTGGGGCGGCAGTACTACGGTGGCGTCGCCGGAGTGAACGCCGGCGTTTTCGATGTGCTCGGAGATGGCGGAGATGACGATGGTGCCGTGGTCGGCTACGCCGTCGATTTCGAGTTCTTTGGCGCCTTCGATGAAGCGCGAGATGACCACGGGGTGGTCGGGCGAGAGCTTGGTGGCGCGGGCGAGGTAGCCGGCGAGCTCTTCGGGGGTGGTAACCACGCTCATGGCGCCGCCCGAGAGCACGTACGAGGGCCGGATGAGCACGGGGTAACCGACCTTGCGGGCAAAGGCTTGGGCCTTGGCCAGGGTGGTGACTTCGTCCCATTCGGGTTGGTCGATGCCGAGGCGTCCGAGCATGCTCGAGAAATGGCGGCGGTTTTCGGCCTGGTCGATGGAGGCGGCGGGGGTGCCGAGGATGGTGTAGCCGGCGTCCGCCAGCGGTACGGCGAGGTTATTGGCGATTTGGCCGCCGACGGAGATCACGAAGTTGGCGGGGGCTTCGAAGTCGGCGATGTCGCGCAGGCGTTCGAGCGTGAGTTCCTCGAAGTAGAGGCGGTCCGAGCGGTTGAAGTCGGTGGAGACGGTTTCGGGGTTGGAGTTGACGATGATGGTGCGGCGGCCACTGCGGCGGAGCGTGGCGGCGACGCCCACGGCGCACCAGTCGAATTCGACGGAGGAGCCGATGCAGTACGGGCCCGAGCCGAGCACGATGGCGGGGCGGGCGCCGATGGGATCGACGTCGTTTTGATCGCCGTGGTAGGTGGTGTAGAGGTAATTGGTGGTGGCATCGAACTCGCCGGCAAGGGTGTCGATTTGCTTGATGACGGGCTTGATGCCGGAGGCGAGCCGGCGGGCGCGAATGGTGTCTTCGGTGGTGCTGGTGAGACCGGCGATGGTAATGTCGGCGAAGCCGTTTTGCTTGGCGCGGCGCATGAGCTCGGGGGTGAGTCTGGAGCTCGTGAGCTGGTGCTCGATATCGGCGATGCGCACGAGTTGACTGAGGAACCAGGGATCGATGCCGGTGCGTTTGTGGGCGTCGGCGACGGTGCCGGATTGTTTGAGGTAGTCGTAGAGGGCGTAGAGCCGGTGGTCGGTGGCTTGGCCGATTTCGGCTTCGGGATGGGCAAAATCGTACGGATGGTCGCTCAGGCCGGAGGCGCCGGTGTTGGTCATGCGCACGGCTTTTTGGAGGGCTTCGGTAAACGATCGGCCCAGCGCCATGACTTCGCCCACGCTTTTCATTTCGGAGCCGATGCTGCGGTCGGAGGAGCCGAGTTTGGTGAGGTCCCAGCGGGGCATTTTGACAGCCAGGTAATCGAGGGCGGGTTCGAAGAAGGCGCTGGTGGAGCCGGTGGCGGCATTTTTTAATTCGGGCAAGGTGTGGCCGAGCATGAGTTTGGCGGCTACGAACGCGAGCGGGTAGCCGGTGGCCTTGGAGGCCAGGGCGCTGGAGCGGCTCAGCCGGGCGTTCACTTCGATGACGCGGTAGTCGCTGGTGGCGGGATCGAGGGCGTATTGGATGTTGCACTCCCCCACTATGCCGAGGTGTTGGATGGTTTTGATGGCGACTTCGCGTAGGCCGTGGTATTCAGCGTTGGTGAGGGTTTGGCTGGGCGCCACCACGATGGATTCGCCGGTGTGAATGCCCATGGGGTCGAAGTTTTCCATGTTGCAAACGGTGATGACGTTGCCGGTGGCGTCGCGCACGACTTCGTATTCAATCTCTTTCCAGCCGCCGAGGAATTCCTCGATGAGGATTTGGCTGGTGGCTTGGAAGACTTCAGTGGCGCGGGAGGCGAGCTCAGCGGCGCTGGCGACGCGGCCGGAGCCGAGGCCGCCGAGGCTAAAACCGGCGCGCATCATCACGGGGTAGCCGATTTCGGCCGCAGCGGCCAGCGCCTCATCCACGGTGTAGACACTGGTGCTGCGAGCGGTGTGGACGTCGATTTCGGCCAGCGCTTGCTTGAATTTCTCGCGGTCTTCGGTGATTTCCACGGCGGTGATGGGGGTGCCGAGGATGCGCACGTTGTGACGGGCGAGCACGCCGCTGTGGTGGAGCGCCAGGCCGAGGTTGAGCGCGGTTTGACCGCCGAAGCTCAGCGCGATGGCTTCGGGGCGCTCGGCTTCGATGATGCGCGTGACGATCTCGGCGGTGAGAGGTTGGAAATAAACGGTGTCGGCCATGTCGCCATCGGTTTGGACCGTGGCGATGTTGGGGTTGATGAGAACGGTTTTGATGCCTTCTTCTTTGAAGGCCATAATGGCCTGGGAGCCGGAATAGTCGAACTCCCCGGCTTGGCCGATTTTGAGCCCGCCAGAGCCGAGAATGAGGACTTTTTTGGGCAATTTGAGTGTCATAGCATCTTCCTAAATTCGTCAAACAGCCAGGCTGTGTCGGTGGGTCCGGGGGCGGCTTCGGGGTGGAATTGGACGGCGAAGAAGGGTTTGTGGCGGTGGGCGATGCCCTCGACCGAATTATCGTTGAGATTGCGGAAGGTGACGCGCCAATCTGCCGGCAGCGAATCCTCGGCGACCGCGTAGCCGTGGTTTTGGCTCGTGATGTAGCCGCGCCCCTCGGGGGTGACGGCCGGTTGGTTGTGGCCGCGGTGGCCGAAGCGGAGTTTGTAGGTGGAGCCACCGGCCGCCAGCGCCATGAGCTGCGCGCCGAGGCAGATGCCGAAGACAGGCTTGGTGCCGGCTAGTGCCCGCCGGAGTATGGCGGTGGCTTCCTGGTAATCGGTGGGATCGCCGGGGCCGTTGGAGATGAAAACGCCGTCGTAGGCGTCGGCGGTGTAGTCGTAGTTGTGCGGCACGCGCTTTACCGTGAGGCCCAGCCCTACCAAGTGGCGGATGATGTTTTCTTTCATGCCGCAGTCCACAGCGATGACGGTTTTAGACTTACCGGGGTTGTAGATGCGGGGGGCTTCAATTGAAACTTTGGCGGGCGCTCGTCCGGCTAGTCGCGGCCGGTCGGCGGTGGTGATGAGGCCGGTCATGGTGCCGCGGGTGCGGAGGTATTTGGTGAGCGCGCGGGTGTCGACGCCGGTGATGAACGGGATGTTTTGTTCGCGCAGCCAGGCGCCGAGCGACTTAAGGCTGCCTACATGGCTCCAGGCCTGTGTGAGCTCGCTCACGACCACCCCGCGCAGATGGATTTTTTGGCTTTCCCAGGTGCCGGCGTCGGGTACGCCGTAATTGCCCAGTAACGGATAAGTAAATGCTAGAATTTGGCCGGAATATGACGGGTCGGTGAGGGTTTCGACATAGCCGGTCATGCCAGTGTTGAAGACGGTTTCGCCGGAGAGGCCGTCGTGGTGCCAGTCGGGGACCTGGCCGGCGAAGCTTTGACCGCCCTCCAAAACCAGCCGACCTGGCTTGGTTACAAAAAAATCGCCCCCATCGGGACGACCGCTTGTGTTGGTAACCTGGTTTGTAGTCTTCGGATTATTCACGCCTCCACCAGATTAGCAAACTGTTTTTGTTCTGACAAGGGCTTGGCGGCGAAAGCGTGGCGGCGATGGCTTTCTACCCACGTAATGGTAGTGTTTGATTTTGACCCACTGAAAGTAAGAAGGGCAGGTTTTTTGTGATAAAGCTAGGCTTTTATGCCATTTTTGAGGTCTTTACAGAAGCATTTTAAGCATAAGCGTATTAACCTTGTTCTTGTGCTTAATCACAAAGCTTACGGCGTAGCGTTGCGTGAATTTTTATGACTTTGCATTATTGCAGAGTTTTTTAATTGCTGTAGGGTTCCGCTTTGTGTGAAGAAGTTGTGTGCGGTGGGTTGCTGTGTGCAGATATGCAGGAGCCTTTCCCCACGTGTTTAATGAGGGAAAGAAGACATGGTTCAGACTTTTTTGGCGACGATAACGATTTTGAATTTTGGCGCGGCGTTGTCGTTTGGATGGCTGCCGAGCAAGCCGGCCACTCCGACGCCGAGCCCCAAAGTGGTTTTGGCGGCGGTGGCTAAGCCAGTGGAAGCGCCGCCGGCACCCAAAACCCATACGGTGGCGGCGGGTGACAGCTTGTCGATCATCGCGACGAGTGAGCAGCTGGAGACCTGGCGACCGTTGTGGAATGCCAACCCCGATGTGCAGGACCCTGATTTGATTTATGAAGGTCAGAAGTTGATTGTGCCGACTGGCCCGGTGCCCGACCGGCCCCTGCCGGAAGGCGTGGCGCTGCCACCGCCGGCGTCGGCGGCGGTGGCAGCGCCCGTGGCCCGTCGCAGCGTGGCGCCGGCCAATTATGCGGCTGGTGCCGACGGGATACTGGCGCGGGTACGGGCGCGTGAGTCGGGTGGTAATTACGCTACTAACACTGGCAACGGGTATTATGGTGCGTATCAGTTTAGCTTGGGCACATGGCAGGGCGTGGGAGGCTCAGGGCTGCCGTCGGACGCCAGCCCGGCCGAGCAGGATATGCGGGCGCAGATGCTGTATGACCGGCGCGGTTGCAGCCCGTGGCCTAGTACCTGCTACTAGGGCTTGTCGGCGGCGGGGAGCGTTACGAGGTCGAGATAAATGGCTTCGCCGTAGAGCTCCTTGCCGAGCTGGTGGGCTTGCGGGGTGAGGTCGGTAACTTGAAATGTATGGGTGCCGCCGCGCGAAAGCTGGTGGGCTAGCTCGCGGTGGCGCCCCAGATACTCGGTGAGTTTTTGGGGGATGAATTCGTCTTGGGAGATGACCGTGACGTGCTCCCCCATTTGCTCGCGGAATTGAGTCTTGAGATAGGGATAATGGGTGCAGCCTAAAATGAGGGTGTCGACGCCCCGCAATGGTTCCAGATATTGCGCCAGCACTTGTTCGGCCCACTGGGCACCGCCGTCTTCGATGAGCGGCACGAGGAGCGGTGCGGCTTGCCGAGTGATTTTGAGTGTGGGGCGCAGTTTGCGGAGTTCGCGGTCGAAGGCGCGGGAGGTGATGGTGCCGGTGGTGGCGATAACGCCAATGTGCCCACCGGCGCTGGCGGCAACGGCGGCTTCGGCAGCTGGGATGAGCACCCCAAGCACGCGCCGCTGAGGGTAGTGGGTCGGCAGGTAGTCGCGCTGGATGCGGCGTAGGGCCTCGGCCGAGGCAGTGTTGCAGGCAATAATAATCAGCCCGCAGTCTTGGGCAAACAGGTATTCGACGGACTGGCGGGTAAATTCGTAGATGGTTTGGGCGGAACGGTTGCCATAGGGTACGCGAGCGGTGTCGCCGAGGTAGAGGTAATCGTACTCGGGGAGCGCTTGGGTGAGGCTGTGGGTGATGATGAGGCCGCCGAGGCCCGAGTCGAAGATGCCGATTTTCATAACGGGTTTCATTATGCCAGGTTTTGACGATAAAGGTGAGGGTGTGTCAGAATAGGCGCGACATGGATATTGAATTAAGCAACCGCAAAGTAGTAGCCGTAGATGGCGGAACGGCCACCGGCAAGGGCCGGCTCATCGAGGAGCTGGCGATTTTGCTGCGTTCGAAGGGCGTGCCGGTGGTGCATGTGTCGACGGGGTCGATTTACCGGGCCGTGGCGTATGCGGCTCTGGAGGCGGCGGCCGATATGGTGGTGGGTCGGGCCGACATGACGCCGGAGCAGATCAACCATGCGGCGCTGGCGCTGGTGCGCGAGATGTCGGCCGACGAGTTTTTGAAGCTGGCGCGACAGCGGCAAATTGAGCTGCATGGTGGTGTGGTGTGGATCGACGGCGTGCCGGCCGAGGTGGACGAGCAGCTCAAGGGCCCGGGGGTGGGCACGGGGGCCTCGATCGCGGGATTGCACCTGCCGGTGCGCGAGTGGGAGACGGAATTGGTGCGGCGGCAAATTAACGAATTTGATGGTTTTGTGTTGATTGACGGTCGCGACATCGGCCACACCGTGGTGCCGGATGCGCCGCTGAAGCTGCTGCTGGTGGTGGCACCCGAGGTGGCGGCGCAGCGGTCGCGCGAGCATACGCTCGAAGAGATCGTGGAACGCGATGAGCGCGATCGTACGCGTGAGCACGGGGCATTGCGGCATCCGGGTGATCCGGGCGAGGGCGTGGTGGTGCTGGCGACCGACAAACACACCCCGGAGTCGTTGCGCGATGAGGTGTATGAGTTGATGTGCGGTGTGTTTGCGGATTTGCCCGCGGCGTGACGGAAAACTAATGCTTTGCGATGAGGACTGCGATTACTGCGGATATGAGCGATGTTACGACCGTAACCGCAATGGTCGAGAACCAAAACCGTCCGCTCTTGAGAATTCGATTGTCATATTCTTTCCCCGCATACTTCATTATTAGTTCTTCAAATTCTACCGTGCCGGTGTAAGTCAGAATCATTGCGTTGATTTTTGCTTTGTATCGATCATGCTGTAGGGCTTCATAAATCTGGTCGCCAATGGTTCCGTCAAGGGAAATGGCAGGAACCTTTTCTGAAACTTGCCGGTTAGTATTGCTCATGTTTAGCCTTCGGAAATATGTTTCTTTTCGTTTGACTCTCTTACGTTCTCTAGAATACCGATGGCATACTTGATTACTTCATAAGGGTCTTCACTTTGAATCTTCAGGAAGGCGCCCAGCTCGCGGAGTTGCTGGAGCGATCCATTGCTAAATTCGACTACGAGCTTCTCGCTTACGGTCCCGTCGTCCTTGGGCGTTTCTTCGATGTGAGATTCTGTTGGCATAATTTTATTGTAGTGAATCTAGCATAATTATTACAGCTCGACCGGTATCATATTGCTTGATAAGCAATATTTGGTTGACTTATTGCAGTTATCGGATGCGCTGTTCGGCATTCGTTCGCTGTTGTATCATGAGAACGTGAGCAGCATACTCCATCAGCCATTAGCGTTTGTCGATATTGAGACCACTGGCGGCAGCCATTTCAACAGCCGAGTGCTGGAGGTGGCGGTGATGCGGGTGGAGGGCGGTCGGGTGGTGGCGACGTACCAAACGCTGCTGCATCCGGACGCGGCGGTGCCGAGTTTTATCACGGGGCTCACGGGGATCACCGACGCGGATGTGGCGGAGTCGCCGCGGTTTGGGCAGATTGCGGATGAGTTGGCGGAGATCCTGGATGGTGCGGTGTTTGTGGCGCACAATGTGCGGTTTGATTATGCATTTTTGAAAATGGAATTTGAGCGGCTGGGAGCGGTGTTTCGGCCGCCGTTGCTGTGTACGGTGCGGCTGAGCCGGCGATTGTTCCCGCAGTTTAAGAGCCACAAGCTGGCGGCGTTGATTGAGCGGCATGGTTTGCGCGCGCCGGTGCGGCACCGGGCGTACGACGATGCGCATTGTTTGTGGCAATTTTGGCGATTGTGTTTGGCGGAATTTGATCTGGATACGGTGGAGGCGGCGGTGAAGGCGCAGCTGGGTACGCCGTCGGTGCCGAGCCAGCTTGATGCGGCTCAGGTGGCGGCGTTGCCCGAGGGGCCGGGGGTGTACGTTTTCGAGGATGGGGAGGGGGCGCCGCTGTACGTAGGCAAAAGCGTGACGGTGCGGCGGCGGGTGATGAATCATTTCGCCTCGGATTATGGCCGCGGGATGGAGATGAAGCTGGCGCAAACGGTGCGGCGGCTGCGCGCGGTGCCGACGCACGGCGAACTGAGTGCGCTGCTTCTGGAATCGGATATGATCAAGGATTTGCGGCCGCAGTACAATCGGATGCTGCGACAGCGCGAGCTGATGACCCTGGTGCTCGGGGTGGTGACGCCCGAAGGGTACGCGAGCGTGGAGCTGGCGGATGCGCGCGACATTACGCCCGAGGCGGCGGAGCGGCTGTTGGCGGTGTACGCGACGCAGGGTCGGGCTCGGCGTTCACTCCAGGCCCTCGTGGAGCGGTACCGGTTGTGCCCGAAAATGCTGGGGCTGGAGCGGACGTCCCGGGCGTGTTTTTTGCGCCAACTAGGCAAGTGTGATGGGGCCTGCGAGGGCGTGATGCCGGCGGCTGAGTACAACGAGCGGTTTGCGTATGCGTTTGAGCGTCAGAAGATTGCGACGTGGCCGTATGCCGGCCCGGTACTCATTCGGGAGCGTCATGACGCTCTGGAGGGCTCGGTGGGCTTTGTGGTGGACGGCTGGTGCTTGGTGGTGCGACTGCGGGAGCTGGAGGACGGCACGGTGGAGTCGGAGCCGGAGGTGCGGCGGTTTGATCTGGATCGGTACAAGATTATCCGGCAATTTCTGGAGAACCCGCGCAATCGGCGGGCAGTGACTCCCCTCTCGGCCGGGCAGGTGCGGGAGTTGGCGGCGGCGTAGGGCGGGAGTTGGATTAGGGCTTTCGGTAGACACTCTGGGGTGCTTGTGCTATATTTTTGAGGCTGGTGGCGCAAGCCGCCATTTTTCTTGCTTATGATATCGCTTGTTTCTCCATCTCGGATTGTTCATCATCTTCGTTCAGACAGCCTGTTTCGCAACTCATTTTTTTTGATGTTGAGCACGGCTGTGATGTCGGTGTTGGGCTTTGGTTTTTGGTGGTTGTGTGCGCGGCTGTTTACTCCCGACCAGATCGGCTACGGGACGGCCTTGATATCGGGCATGACGCTCATTTCGTATTTTAGTTTGTTGGGCGTGAACAGCGCCTTTATACGGTTTTTGCCCAAGAGCATTGAGCGCAACGAGGAGCTTAATACGGGTTTGTTGCTGGTGGCGGGGACGGCGGTGGTAATTTCGGCGGCGTACGTGGGGCTGTTGCCGTGGCTCGCGCCTCGGCTTGATTTTGTGCGTACGAATGCCTGGTTTGCGCTGGGTTTTGTGGTGCTGGCGGCGATGGCAGCCATAAATTTGCTGACCGACAGCGTGTTTATAGCGTATCGGGCAAGTCAGTATAATTTGCTGATCAACAGCATTATGAGCTTGGCCAAGTTGATGCTGCCGGTGGCGGTGATTGGGCTGGGCGCCTACGGAATTTTCTTCGCTTCGGGGGTGGCGGCGGTTTTGGCGCTGGGGCTGAGTGTGTACTATATGGTGAGGCGGTTTTCGTATCGGCCGGAGTGGCGGATTCATCGGGCGGTGGTGGGGCGGGTTTTTAGCTTTGCATCGGCGAATTATGTGGCAAATTGCCTGAATATTGCGCCGACGATGGCCCTGCCGCTGGTAGTGGTAAACCGGCTGGGGGCGGCCGAGGCGGGGTACTTTTACCTGGCGTTTATGGTGGCGAACTTGCTATACACTACGGCCTATTCGGTGGCGCAGTCGTTGTTTGCGGAGGGTTCGCATTCGGAGGAAGAGCTGGCGGTGTTGGTGCGCCGGGCCGTGACGATATTGGCGCTGATTATGGTGCCGGCATCGGCCTTACTGGCGCTGTGTTCGCCGTGGTTGCTCTTGGTGTTTGGTAAAACTTACAGTTTGGAAGCGAGCACCACGCTGGCGGTTTTGGCGCTGGCAGCGCCAGCGTTGGCTGTTTATACCGTGGCGGTGGTGTTGTTGCGGGTGCGCAAGCAGATTTATAGCATTATTGCGATGAACGTGGTGTTTGCGACGGTCATTATTGGGTTGGCGTTGGCCTGGACGGGGCGTGGGCTGGTGTGGGCGGCCTGGGCTTGGCTGGTGGGGCATATCGTGGCGGGTGGGTGCGGCATGGCCATGGCGGCTTGGGGGCCACGGCTGAGGCGGGGTAATCGCAAGCGGTAATGGTATTTTTGGGGGAACGTGAGATGATTAATTATTGCTACAAGGAGCCAAGACATGATGTTCGGTAGTGGGTGGCGCAAAATTTCGGTAGTGGGTATGAGCGTGCTCGTGGTGGCAGTGGCCTCGAGTGTGATTTTGAACGTATCGACGGATGATTTGGTGGGTGCGGCTGGTTGTACCCAGGGCTCGACTTTGAATATTGTGGCGCATGAAGACGACGATTTGTTGTTTATGAGTCCGGATTTATTGCACGACATCACCTCGGGTCGGTGTGTGCGGACGATATTTATGACGGCGGGTGATTCGGGTGCGCCGGCGTCGTATTGGCAGGGTCGGGAAAATGGGATGAAGGCGGCTTACGCCAAAATGGCTGGCAGAACGGGCCTCGGAACATGGAATATTTCGGATGCGGGCGTGCTCGGGATGCATGTACGGGCCTATACGCTGGTCGGCAAGCCTACGGTGTCTCTGGTGTTTTTGCGGCTGCCTGACGGTGGGATGGATGGAGCGGGCTTTAATACGCATAATTTTGAGAGTTTGCAAAAGTTATGGCTGGGATCGATTTCGTCGATCAGCGCGGTTGATGGGAGCGCAAGTTATAGCAAAGATACCTTGGTAGGGGCGCTGGCGGCGATGATGGCGAGCTTTGCGCCGGATCGGATTCATATTCAAGATTATAGCGGCGCCTTTGGGGACGGCGATCATGCCGACCACCACGCGTCGGCGTATTTTGCGCGGGCGGCTCATCAGCAGTACTCGCAGCCACATACCTTGACGGGCTACGAAGGTTACTTGGATTCGGCTAATCCGGCGAATGTGGCGCGTGGTGATCTGACGAAAAAATCTGAAGCCTTTTATGCGTATGCGAACTATGATCACGACGTCTGCAACAGTTTGCTGGCGTGTCGCAACGGTGAGTTTGAGGGTTGGCTGGCTCGCCAATATGCAGTGGGAACGGAATCTGGCGGGGGTACGGCTTCAAACTCGGTCCCCTCCCCTATCGGTGGCAACCTGGCGGGGTTGGCTCAGGTGACGGCGTCTTCGGAGGATCGATCGAGTGGCCAGTTGGCTATTCGGGCGATTGACGGCGTGATTGATGGTTATCCTGGCGATTACACCAAGGAATGGGCCACTGTTGGTGGCTCGGGCGGTAGCTGGATCAAGCTGACGTGGTCGTCGGCGCGTACGGTTGGCCGGATGGTGCTGTTTGACCGCCCAAATGCTGCCGATCAAGTAACCGCGGGAACTTTGGTTTTTAGTGACGGGTCGAAAGTGGCGGTGGGTACACTGAATAATGATGGGACAGCGACCACGGTAACTTTTTCGCCGCGGGTGGTAACAAGCGTGCAGTTTAATGTGACGGGTGTGGCGAATGGGACGGCTAATATTGGACTGGCCGAAATCCAGGTTTACTGATTGCCGGCTATGGCCTGCTTGAGGGCTTCGTAGGCGGGTTTCGGTGAGCCGTCGGCCCGAATGAGGCCGAAGAAGTTTTCGTTTGAGTCTGTCGATGTGCCCTCATCTCGGTAGCCGTACCAAAACAGTGGGCCGATCCAGGGAGCGTTGTGGGCGCTGCGAATAACGTCCGCGGCGATTTGGGCTTGGAATTCTTCGGTGACATGGTCGGGTGAGTCGTTGAGATGGTAATCCTGGGAGCTAGCTTCGGTGCTGGGACCGCCGGTGGGTGCGCCGTATTCCGTGACCCAGATTTGCTTGGCGTCGTCGCCACTTGCGGCCATGATTGAGCGCAGGCTAATGGCCGTGAAGCCCATTTGAGACCAGGCGTTCCAGGTGATGTTGTACGAGGCGGGTACGGGGTAGGAATAGGGGTGGTAGCCGATGGCGTCGAAATATGGTTTGGCCCCAGCGGCATACATAGCCCGGAGGTAATCGAGCTGCGGAATGCCGTCGGCGTTGCTGCTGGAGGCGAGCCCGCCAGATATGACGGTGGCAGAGGCGTCGATTTGTTTGATGCTGGTGTAGGCGGCCTTGAGGAATTGAACGTAATCGGCGGCATTGGCGGCTGGTTCCCAGGCGCCCTGGCTATTTTCTTCGTTCCAAATTTCCCAGTGATGAATGCCGAGGGGGGCGTAGTGCCGGGCGGTTTCGCGGGCAAAATTGGCGTATTGGGCGGGATCGGCGGGGGCGCAGCGAGGATTTGAGCCACAGGCGGGAAGGCGGGCCCAGGGTGCGGTGTAGGTGAGAATTGGCAAGAGACGCAGGCCGCGGGCATTGGCGGCTGCGACGACTTTGTCGTGCTGCGACCACGAAAAACTCGCCGCGTTGCTGGGCTGGAGGTCGTTCCAGTCGAAATCGAGGCGAATCCAAGCGATGCCAAGGGCCTTGAAGTCATCGAGTCGCCGGGCAAGCTCATCGGCGGGTAGTCCGGGTAGGGTGTTGCCCACGGCGATGCCGTAGCCCTTGAGTGGCCCTGGGGTAGGCGCGGGGCCGGACATGGCCTTGGGCTCAGCGATGGACTGTTTGGCCGCTGGGGCGGTGGAGGGGCTTGGTCGAACGGTAGAGGCGGCTCCGGCGATGTCAGCGGCGTTGTGCGGCTGGCTGGGAGTGTGGTGGGGTTGATAGAAATCGGTGAGGTAAATCAACGTCGAGCTAAAGGTGAAGATGGCTAAAGCTACCAGCGTTCCTGAGGTGAACCATGGACGCTTGAGGGGTTTTTGAAGGAGATGGTCGAGTTTTTTGAGCGGCTTTATGGCACATTCCTATCTGACACTAAGCCAATGGTATGGTATATAACGCCTATGGTCAAAGCGGCGTTGCGGATGGTTCGGTGGCATCGCGATAGATGGTTTCGAGCTGGTCGATGTGGCGAGTAATTGAAAACCGCTGAGCAGACTGGGCGGCTTCGGCGGCTAGTTTGGGTAGGAGGCCTGGGGTTTGAAAGAGCTGTACGATGGCCGCTGCCAGGCGGTTCGCGTCGGCTGGGGGCACGACGAGTCCGGTGTGAGCGTGCGTGACAAGTTCTGGGAGTGAGCCTAGGTCGGTGGCGATGACGGGTCGGCCGGTAGCCATAGCCTCGACTGCCACCAGCCCGAAGGCCTCGGGGCAAATTGAGGGTATGACGAGCGCCGAGGACCTGAGGTACTCATTGCGAATGTGACTGGGCTGGATCCAGCCGCAAAATTCGGTTTGGTGGGCGATGCCCAAATCGATGGCCGCTTGCCGGAGGGCTGGCAGTTGGGGGCCGGTGCCGACGATACGGAGTTTGAGCAGGGGAAGGACGGGTGTTGCCTGCGCAAACGCTTGGAGTAGGTAGTTGATTCCTTTGAGCGGTTCGATGCGGCCTACGAACAGGAGGGTTGGGCTGGGGGGCAGGGCGTGGGCGGATGGTAGCTTGATACCATTTGGTACGACGGTCATCGGTACGCCAGGGAAGTCGGTGTGGGTGGTGCGACGCATATAGCGGCTCGGAGCCATAACGTGGCGCAAGCGCTTGAGCCCGAGCCGGTAGATGGGTCGTTGTACAAACCTAAAGTACTGGTATTTGAGGAATCCGGTGAAGGTGAGATGAGCGGTGTCAAAATCCTGATTTTTGAAATCGCTGGCGCCGAGGAACCATGGGAGCAAGCTCAGGGTGAACTCCTCGGGTCCGTGGATGGTCATGACGGCGGGGACGCGGCCGGCGGCAAAGAGTATCGAGGGGCTGCATGAACCGAGGGTGTGGAAGTGAATGACATCGGGCTGGAAGTCACGGATAGCGGCCTTGAGTGCTCGGTATGACCGCACGTAGAAGAGGTGATGGAGGGCTTTGAGCGGCGAGTGGAGAGGGATGGTGCGAAACGTGTAGTCGGAAAATAAATCATGCTTGGGGTCATCGGCGGACAGAATTTTGACTTGATGCCCTCGCGCCAGAAGCTCAGAGCGTGTGAGCATTAAGCTATTTTCAGCTCCGCCTCCGACGTAGCCTTGACTGATGACCATAAGTATTTTCATCGATATATCCGGGTGGTTTGGCTGGAGTATAGCAAGTCTTTTTGATCGTCCAGGAACTGGAGCGGGTATTGGTAAGTGATGACGTCGCCGTCGACCGATAGCAGGGCCTGCTGCTTCGTAACATTGGTGTATCCCAGGAATACGTAGGCGTTACGTTTGATGAGGCCGGGATACAATCCGCCTTTGAGGCTCAGCGAGGTGAAGCTTTGGATTTTGGCATAGGTGGGCTGGTCGGCGTAGATGCCGGAGCCGCCATTGCCCCGGTGATAGAAGATGGTGTTGGTGCTTTCAAGCCAATCGGCGGCGCGTTCTTCGCTGGCATGGGGGTAGTAGAGGTCGTAATATTTGCCGCTGTTGGCAAGGTGTAGTTGGCCGGGGTAGCCTCCGAGCAGGGTGGTGAAAACCCCGGTGGACGAGAGCAGAAACGCGATGGCTAGCGCGGACGGGATGATCTGTCGAGCTCGGCGGTAGCGTGCGGGAACGAGGGCGATGGTGGCTAGCGCAATGGCGCTGCCAGACACCAGCAACATTTGCTGGAAGGCGCGCAGGAGGCCGTATTCGGCTGAGATGACCGGGAGGAGAACGATCATGGCAAGAATGCAGATGGTGGAAAGCGCAAAGAGCTGGTATTCGGTGTAGTGCCGCCGGGTGATATGGCCGGCGAATCGGTAGCCTATAAATAGGAGCAAGATGCCGACGATCAGGACGAGTTGCAGGAGGGCGGCCGAGCTTTGGCGGATGAGGGCGTTGAGAGCGGGAACATTGATGCCGGCAGCTGATAGGCGCTGGCCGATCGGTGTGAGGGCGAGATTTTCGTCGGTGGCGGCTTTTACGGGGTATGGTGCGTAAGTTTGGGTCGGATAGAGGGTGGCGGGATCGGCTTTGGCTCGGTCCTGGGGTACGGATTGCTGGAGGTAGCCGTCGAGGCGCTGTTGGGTGGTGGCGTGGGTTTTGGCGAGTAGGCTGTAGCTGGTATCGCTGGAGCGGTTCTCCCCCGCTATGCCGGTGCGAATGCTTTGGACGGTACCGAGGGCGACGCGGGCGAGGTTGCCGCCGGTGCCCGTGAGCTGGATGCTCCAGATATAACTGCTTGCGAGAAGCATGGCGATTACCCACAGGCTGATTGGAGAGGGCTTGGGTTTGCGCCAGCGGGCGAGAAATAGGTGTAGGCGCTGACGAGAGGAATCAAGGTGGTTGGTGATGAATTTGAGGCTGGTGCTGAGTGCGAGGAAGATTGCAAACATGGCGATCATGGTATAGGTGGTGGAGTAATGTGACAGCACTACGCCGAGGCTGAGTGTCGCAATGAGCCAGCGTTTTTGGCCGAGGCGCCAATCGGCATTGAAGATGGTGAGAAAGATAAGCCCCAGGAATACGAAGGCGATTTCTTGGCGGTTGAGCATCGGCATATCGCCAAAGAAGGTGGGAAAGGCCATGAAGTAAATTGCCGCCAACAGGCTTACAAGACGCGAGGCGTAGTTTCGGGCTATGAGGTACACCATGCCGGGTACGAGGGCAAAGATCATCTGGAAGACGATTTTGTAGACATATCCCTCGTTGATACCGGTTATTTGGTGAACAATAGTAGGTAGTACGGTGATGCTCAAACAGGCGTTGTAGGCGTCGCGCAAGTTGGCCATGTTCCAGCTGAGATGGTTGAGTGTGAGGAGAAACACATGATATTCGGCCTGGACGTCGTGCCCGGTGGTGGTCCAGCCGCGCAGGCTGGTCATGAAAAGGAGAGCGAGCGCGGTGCCATAGAGCGCGAGCACGAGGGCGTTTTCGCTGAATTGGCTGCGACGGGTGACGAGGTATCCGAGGTAGGCGGCCAGGTAGAGGAGCAGGCCGACGGTGAAGAGATTGGTGCCGTGGTTGTTGAGGCTGTTGGCGCCCAGGATGGCGAGGGCTACGGGGATTAGTGCGCCCAGTGTGAGGAGCCAGGGTGGGTTTGGTATGGCTTGGGGTAGGGAGATTCGTTGTGATGGCAGGCCTGCGCGATGGCGCCAGAGGGCGCCCGCGAGCAGGGCGCTCCAGGCGATATCGGTTCCGATCATCAGGTTGGGGGCATCGAGGGGGTGCGGGTTGCCAAGTAGCATGAGGGTGGTGTTGATGAGGAGCGTCGTGAGCATGGTGGCGAGGGTGCTAAAGCCGACAATGAAGCCAACGTATTCACCGTGGCTGGGGGTTTTGAGGCGGATGATTTGGGCAATGAACCAACCGGGAGCCAAAAATAACCAGGCAAACCCAAGCACGGCCTTGATGGGGTCGAAGTATGGGATGGTGAACACGAGAATATTGAGGACGACGGCGAGGGTGATGAGTAGCGGAAGGAGCCAGATGGTGCGAATGGAGCGCAGCTTCATTGGGCGGTCTCGGTTTTGGCGGCGGGGGCGGGATGGTGAGCGGAGAGGGCGGCATAGAGGGTATCGAGCTGGGTGGCGGCTTGGTCCCAGCTGAGGCGCTTGGCTTTGGCTTGGCCGCGTCGGCTGAGGGTTTGCCAGAGCGTTGGGTTATCCGCGAGCTGCAGAATACCGTCGCGGAAGGCGGTGGCGGTTTTGTCTACGATGAGTCCGTCGTCGCCGAGCGTATCGATGAGCCCGGGAATGCGCGAGCCGATGACGGGAGTGCCGCTTGCCATGGCCTCGAGTGCCACGAGCGGCTGAATTTCATAGTCTGAGGCTATGAGAACCATCTGGGCTTGACGGTAATAGGCGGGTAGTTCGGCTTTGGTTTTGTAGCCGGCCATGGTGATGTGGGCGTGAGGGTGGGGGCTGGCGGCAATGATTTGGGCTAGGTTTTGCTCGAGCGGACCATTGCCGACGATCTGGAGCTCGACGGGGCGCCCCAGGTTTTTGGTGGCTTCGATGAGCAGGCCCACGTTTTTTTCCCACGAGAGCCGGCCCACGTAGAGGAGCCGGAGGGGGCGTTTGGAATCGGGTTTGAAGCCGGTTTTGGGGGTGAAGAATTCGGGGCCGACGCCGTTGGATACGATGGCGAGGCGATGGAGGCGATAAGCATCAACGAGAAACTGGCGATAGGTGGGAGAAATGGCGATGACGAGCTCGGCTCTTCGGAGTAAGGGTCCGAGGCTGAACTTTTTGTAGATGGGCAAGATTTTGCCGGCGAGACCGGAGGCGCCGACGTCTTGGTGAAAGTGGAGCACGAGCGGGATGCGGCGGAGGCGGCTGACGAGGTAGGCGATTTCGGGCGTGTAGGCTTGAGCGACGTGGACGTGGATGATGCTGGGGTGTTTTACGGTCATGAGCTGCCAAAAGAGGCTCCAGATGATGGGGGTGTGAGCGATTTCGAGGCTGGGTAGCCGATGGACGGTGCAGCCTGATTCTTGGGTGCGTCCGGCGGGGGCAGCGATGTTTGAGGTGAATATTTCGACGTGGTGTCCCAGGGCTGCGAGCTGGTGCGAGATTTCGCGGGCAGCGTTTTCCATCCCGCCGGTATGGGGCGGGTAGTAGGAGACGACCTGAACGATGGTTTGGGGATGCTGGTCGAGTACGGCGATGGCGATGGCTTCGAATCGTTGGGCTTGGTGCTGCCAGCTAAAGTTGGCGGCAACGGTTTCGGCGCCGCGTCGGCCGAGGCGTGCGGCGTAGGCGTCGTCGCCCAGGATGCGCAGGAGCGAGCTGGTGAGCTCGGGAACGGACGATGCGGCCACGAGCTCGCCGGTGCGGCCGTGCTCGACGACAGCCGGGATTCCGCCGATGCGGGAGCCAATCACGGGCGTGCCGCAGGCTTGGGCCTCGAGGAGTACCATGCCGAAGCCCTCGGAGGCATTGACGGATGGCAATACGGCCACATCGGCGCCGGCGAAATAGCGCGGCAGGGCTTCGTCGCTGACGCGGCCAGCGAAGGTGACGCGAGAGCTGAGGCCGAGGCTATTGGCTTGCTGTTGATACCCGGCTGTGCCGTCGCCCTCCCCTACCACGACTAGATGGAGGTTGGCTTCGTGAGACAAGGCCCGGGCGAATGATTGGAGCAGTATATTCAGGCCTTTGTGCGCGTGGGATTTTTTGAGCGAGGCCACGAAGAGCACAATCTTTTGGCCGGCGTGACGCTGGTGCAGCCAGGTTTTGTCGATGCCGGAGTGATAGGCGGCGATATCGACGCCCGGGGGCACGACAGCGATTTTGCCGCGATGGGCGGCGAGGTAGGGCGAGAGGTCGGCATAGTATTGGGAGGTGGTGATGATGCGGGTGGCCAGGCGGAGCGTACGCCGGCCTAGCAGTGCGTAGTAGAGCTTGGTGAATACCAGGCCGAGGAGGCTCGATTTGGCGAGATCATTGTGGTACGTGAGAATGGTGGGGATTTGTCCGGCGGCACGCACCGCCATGTCGGCGATGAACGGTACGGGCGTGTGGGCATTGACGAGGTCTGGTTGCTCGGTGTGAATGATGGTACGCAGCTGAAAATACCATCCCAGGCCGATTGGCGTGTTGCTGAGTTTGGCGGTGATGGGTAGGCGGATAATGCGCAATCCGTTGATGGTTTCGTGGACGCGGTGGTTGCCCCGGTGGTTTGCGGTGACGACGACGATGTCGTGTCCGGCCTCATGAAGCTCCTTGGCGAGGTTGAGGGCGTAATTTTCGAGTCCGCCGAGGGCGGGCGCAAAGTAGGGTGTGACGACAAGAATTTTCATTAGTGCGCAAACACCTTCTCGATGCTTTTGGCTACGGTGTTCCAGTCGTATTGTTCGATGTTTTGCGTGGGGTGCAGGGTGGTTTGCTGGTCGAGCGCAAGCAGGATTTTTTGGGCGATGCTGTCGGGTGAGAGGTCAGTGAGGTAGCCGTTGACGCCTTCGATGATGAGCTCGCGGCCGGCGTTGTCGGGGTGGTTGGTGGTGACGACGGGGATGCCGTTGGCGTTGGCCTCGACTACTACGAGGCTGAAGCCTTCGCGGATCGAGGGTAGCACGAAGACTTTGGAGGCCTTCATGAGGCCGTAAAGCTCTGAGTGCAGGGGCACAAAAGGGCTGATGCGGACGTTTTCGGCGAGGCCGAGTTTGTGGATGAGGGCTTCGAGCCGGGGGCTTTCGGGCCCGTTGCCGATGATGCGGCAGAGGATTTCGGGGTTGGTTTTTTGGACCTTGGCCATGGCGTGGACGAGTAGGTCGACGTTTTTGTGCGGGAGGAGGCGCCCCACGAAAATAACGTCGCTCGTGCTCACTGACGGCTGGATGGAGTAAATGGCTTCGAGGTCGACGCCGAGCGGGATGGTGATGATTTGGGGTCGGGTGCCGTTTTGGCGCAGGCGTCGGGTGGTGTGCTGGGAGTTGGAGATGATGAGGTCGGGTAGCGCGGTGGCGAGGCGCTCGACGGCCCAGGCAATGGTGCCAGGGATTGTGCCGATATAGGTCGTCCAGGCGGTCCGGTCGGTGACTTCATGCCAGGTGGCGTAGAGTTTTTTGCCGCGCAGCCAGCAGACGATTCTGGCGCTATATAGCGGAAAGAACGGCATGGAGTCGACGTCGAGAGTGTCAAATTTTTGGAACAGCAACTTGAAGGTGGCGAACCCAAACATGAGCGCCTCACGAAACGAGCGCCGGCTGTGGCGGTACAGGGGATGGAGCCGGCTGATGGCGTGGAGGTGGATGCCGTCTTCGATGATGGTTTTGGGACCGTCCCACCACTTCATGGTGTAGATGTGGACTTCGCGGCCGGGTTTGACGAGGCGTTTGGTGATTTCGGCCAGGCGGGTTTCTTTGCCACCCATATTGTAGGGATAGATAGTGTCGGAGACGAAGGCGACGCGTTCGACAGTGGAGGCCGGCCGCCAGAAGAAGTTGCGCAGATACATGGCCAGAATGCGCGCGCCGTCGCGGATGGGCCGCAGGCTAGAGCTGCCCGACCGCGAGTGGTAGCTGATGGGTACCGAGTAGATTTCCTCGCCGAGTTTGGCCATTTTGGTGATCATTTCCATCTCGATGGCAAAACCTTGGGATGTGAGGTGAGGACGGAGCCGCTCGATGGCATGGCGGTCCCAGGCGAAATAGCCGGTGAGCACATCAGTGACGTTGACGCGATAGAGGTAGCGCACGAGGTGCGAAAAGATCCAGTTGCCAAGGCGGTTGAAGGTTGTCATGGAGCCGCTCGTGATGCGGCCGCCGAGTCGCGAGCCGATGACAACGTTGCAGAAGCCGGAGTTGATGGGTTCGAGTAGCCGGATGATTTCGGCGGGGTTGTAGGTGAAGTCGCCGTCGAGCATCACGACGTAGTCGGTGTCTTTGGTGACGCGGTGGAAGCCGGTGCGGATGGCATGTCCCTTGCCTTGGCGGGTTTCATGGATCACTTGGGCGCCGGCGGCTCGGGCGACGGCGGCGGTTTGGTCGGAGCTGTTGTTGTTGATGACGACGACTTTGAGGGCGTAGCCGTGGGCCTTCATCTGCTGGACGGGGAAGCCGGTGACGACGCCGGTGATGCTTTCGGCTTCGTTGTAGCAGGGTATGAGAACGGTAACTTTCTTGAGCGGCTGTTTCACGATGGTTGCTCGGTCCAGAAGTGAATCGACTGGCCAGTGTTGAGAAGCTTGACGGTGATCATAGTGCGCGTCTTTGTGCCTGCGATGACGAGGGATTGATTGACCGGCGAGGTTGCAAAGTTGTTTAGCGTGATGGTGCCGGTGGCGATTTGTTGGTCATCGCGGTAGATCGCGTAGGGATAGGCGGTGGTGCGGCCTTCGAGATTGTGTACGGTAAATTCGATGATGCGAGATTGGCTGGCCGGGGCGGTTTTGGCGAGCTTGTCGGGGTGGGTGAAATACAGCTCGGTGTAAGCTTCGGGCTGTTGGGCGGTGGCAAGGGTGAGGGTGCGGCTGTGGCTGAAGGCGGCGTAGGCGGCAATGCCCGCGGCGGCCAGGGCCAGGATTGCGAAGCGCAATGTGGCGTGACGAAGCGGGTGGAAGAGACCGGATTGGCGACTGCTATCGGGGGTTTCCATCTTTGAATTTGGTTACGGTCACAATAAAAGACCTCGAGAAGTAACGCCTTGGGGCCGGTGTTATTCCGAGATTCAATTTGATGCTATCACGGCACTTTACTTTTTACGAGACTTTTTTCATTATTTGTTAATAAAAATCTGTTTTTGGCGAAATGGTGGGCTGTGTGTGCGGTATCAGGTATGATGGGGGGTATGAATGTTTTCGGATCATTGCTGTCGGCTGTGAAGTATCCGCTGCTTGTATTGCTGGCCGGCGTGGTGCTAGCGGCAATGGTAGGCGGACCGGGCGAGGCGGTGCTCGTGGCGGTGCTGGCGGTACTGGAGATTTCGCTGTCGTTTGACAATGCCGTGATTAACGCCACGGTATTGCGGCGGCTTAACGCGTTTTGGCAGCGGATGTTTATGACTGTGGGTATGGTGATCGCGGTGGTGGGTATGCGGCTGGTGTTTCCGGTGGTGATCGTGGCGGTGACGGCTGGTTTGGGGTTTGGGGCCGTGATCGATTTGATCTTGAATCACCCTTCGGAGTACGCGGTGCGGTTGGCGGATGCGCATCCGGCTATCGCGGCCTTTGGTGGAATTTTTTTGCTCATGATTTTTCTGGATTTTTTGCTCGATGAAGCCAAGCGGGTGCATTGGCTGGCCGTGATTGAGGCGCCGCTCGCCAGTGGTGGCCGGCTGAAGACGCTATCGAGTTTATTGGCGCTGCTGGCGCTGATTGTGGTGAGTCATACGTGGGGTGCGGCAGAGTCGCAGCGGGTGATGATGGCCGGGGTGACGGGGTTGGCGACGTACCTGGCTGTGCGAGGGTTTAGCGAGTTGTTTGAGCAGTTTGGGGGGGTGCGGCCAGATGGTTCTTCGGCGCATGCGGCCAAAGCGACGGTGGGGCTGGCCGGCCGGGCGGCGTTGTTTTTGTTTTTGTATCTGGAGGTGCTCGACGCATCGTTCTCGTTTGACGGCGTGATCGGGGCGTTTGCGATTACGAGTAATGTGCTGACGATCGCGATTGGCCTCGGGGTGGGGGCGTTCTTTGTGCGGGAGCTGACGGTGTGGCTGGTGCGCCACGATACGCTAGGTGAGTTTATTTATCTGGAGCACGGAGCGCACTATGCTTTGGGGGCGCTAGCGGTACTGATGGCGGCTAGCTTGCGATACGACGTGCCGGAGGTAATTACGGGTTTGACCGGGGCGATTTTCATCGGCCTGGCGGTGATGTCGAGTTTGCAGGCCCGGGGACGGCGGCACGCTTAGGCTGCTGCTAGGCTTAGAGTAGCTTGGAGATGAGACCGGCAAGCTGGCTTGGTACGATGTCGGCTTTGATGATGTAGCCGTCGGCCTGGGCCTTGAGGGCTTCTTGGCTGGTTTTGTCTTGGGCGAGATTGGTGAGGATGACGATTTTGGTTTGGGCGCTGCCTTTGCCGTCTTCGCCGCGCAGGGCATTGAGTACTTCGATGCCGGTTTTTTCGGGCATCATGATGTCGAGCAAAATGAGATCGTAATGTTTGGTCCGGGCTTTTTGGAGGCCTTCGGTGCCGTTGTAGGCAAATTCTATCTGGAAGCCTTCACGCTCCAAGACTCGGGAGTACATCTCGGCGATCGGTTTGTCATCTTCAACGAACAGGATGGTTTTTGATCCAGCCATGGGCTCCTCGGGTGATTGTGGTTTCATTATCATTATGGCTAGATTGGGTGCGCGTGGCAACTGCTTGGCGGGGCAGGATAAAGGTAAATGTACTCCCCTCTCCTTCTTTCGATTCCACGACGATGCTGCCGCCATGGGCCTCCACGATAGATCGACAGATGTAGAGGCCCAACCCAGTGCCGTGGGTGGGTGCCTTGAGTTCGTCAACGCGATAAAATTTGGTGAATAGCCGGGGCAGGGCGCGCGCGGGAATACCGGTGCCGTTGTCGGTGACGGTGGTTTCGATGCTGGTGCGGCGCGGCGTGACCTCGATGTCGATGGTGCCGGAGGCCGATGTGGTGTGCTCGATGGCGTTGGACACGAGGTTGTCGATGACCTCGCGCAGGGCGGAGGCGTCCCCCATTACGAGCAGGGGTTGCTTGGGTACGGTGAGGGTGAGACGGCGGTGTTGCTGGAGGGCGCGCTCTTGCAGTGCGGGCTCGGTGTTTAGTATGAACGTACGGAAGTCGATAAGTTCGGGCTGATAGCTGAGCTCGCCGTGTTCGATGCGTGAAACATTCAGCAGGTTGTGCATGAGGCTGCCGAGCTGGCCGGCGCTGATAATGGCTTGAGCTAGAAAGGCTTGCTGGGTTTTGGTGAGGCCCTTGGCTTCGGTGCGAAGGATGTCGAGATAGCCTTTGATTTCGGTGAGTGGCGTGCGTAGTTCGTGTGCCGCTAGAGCCACAAAATCGATCTTCATCTCTTCGAGCTGGTGAGATTTGGTGAGGTCATGGAAGGTGACGAGGGCGGCGATGCCGTTGGGGTCGTCTTTGATCACCACCGCCTGCACGTCGACGTAGAGGCTGTGGCCGTCGGCGCGGTAGAGCTCAAGGCTTTTCCACTCCCCTACTTTGTGCTCGGCGCCACTGCCCGACGCGAGCCAGCGGGTCATGACGAGCTCGCCGTTTTGGCGGAACGGCATCACCTTTTCGGCGAGCTGTCCGGCGACTTCACGGATGGTGCGCCCGGTGAGTTCGCAGGCGGCTTTGTTAAACAAGATGATGCGGCCGCTGCGATCAAGCGCGAAGACGCCGTCGGTCATGGAGTTGAGCACGCTGCGCAATTTGCCGCGTTCGGATTCGATGACGGCGGTCTCGCTGGCGGCTTCGGATAAGGTATCTTGGAGTTTGGTGGCGACTTTGTCGAGGGCATGGCCGATTTCGGCGAATTCGCCGTTGCCGGCGTCATCGAATTGGCGGGCAAATTCGCCGGCGGCGAGCTTGGTGGTGGCATGGTGAATGCGGCGAATGGGCCGGGCGAGGAGTTCGGCGAAAATGAAGCTGAGGATCACTGCCGGGATCACGCCGACCATGATAACCGGTAGCACGAAGGTGTTGAAGTCGAGAAAGAGGAAATTGAGCGTGGCGCTCTGCGTGTAGACGTACCAGACGGCTCCCACGATGAGTGCCGGTACCAGCGAAACGATAAAGAAAAGCGCCAGTGTGCGGCGTTTGAAGCGTTCAGATCCCACGCAATAATTCTAATGCTTCCCCAGGGTCTTTGCTAGCGCGTGTTACAATTGGATTCGAAATGTAAGCAAAGGTGGATTTTGTGGGTACACGTGTACTGATTGTGATTGCTTCGCTGGCGGTTATTGCGTTGATCGTGGGGGCGGTATTTGTGTTGCAGGGCGGGGCGGTCGCGCCGGCTTCGTCGCCTGCCTCGAGCGTGGCGGCATCGCCTGGGGCGGGACTCGTGGTGACCGATGAAGTGATTGGCACAGGGGCAGAGGCTAAGGCCGATAGCACGGTGACGGCTAAGTATACCGGCATGCTGGCCGACGGGACGGTGTTCGATGCCAGTGAGCGCCACGATCCGAACGGCCTGGAATTTTCGCTGAGCGGTGGGGTGATTAAGGGGTGGCAAGAGGGTATTCCCGGGATGAAGGTGGGTGGTAAGCGCAAGCTCGTGATTCCGCCGGACTTGGGCTATGGGGCGCAAGCCAAGGAAGGGATTCCGCCGAATTCTACGCTGACGTTTGAGGTTGAGCTGGTGGGCGTAAAGTAGTTTTTGCGGCTGGGTTTTAGTCTTGGCGGTGCTGTTCGCAGAATTGGCCGGCGTGGGATTTGTGGCAGAGTGAGTAGCCGACCACTGCTACGAGGTCGTTTTCGGTGGGTGACAGGCCGCCGGTAGGTCCGCTGGCTACTCGTAGCTCTACGGGGATGGTGCCGCGACCGAGGTTGTCGACGGCGCTGAAAGAGCCGCGCGAGAGGTCGATGATGCGGCCGGTCCAGGCTTCGGGGCCGTAATCGTTGACGCGACAGACGACGGTATTGTTGTTGTAGAGGTCTTTGACGAGCAAATACGTGCCGCGCGGGAAGGTGCGAGAGGCGCAGGTGAGGCTGTCCGGGGCGGGGAGGCCGAGTGCGTACCACGAACCGCGGCCGGTCATGGCGGCGGGGCCGCCTACGGGCTGCGGCGTGGGCGGGCCGGCGATGACAGGGGCTTGAATTTGGACGCCGCCGGCAGCAGAGGTGTGCACGGACACGCCGACTATGGGCTTGTTGAGTGTGATGCCGTAGGCCAGCGAGCCCATGGAAACGGTAGCCAGCAATACCAAAAACGACCTCAAGACGTGCTTTGAAGTCTTGCGTTTAACGAGTTTTTTCTTGGTGAGCACGTGCAGGACGCGCCGTTTTGTTTTGGCTTTCATTCGATTTTGTTATGAACTATGCTTACTTTAGCATAAGCGTCGTGGAGATCAAGGTTATGAACGAATATGAGACCGGTCAACCTATGCCCATCGGCGACGTTCGATATACGAAGGAGGGAGTTAAGTGGCGCCAGGCGTTGGCCGATATGGCTGATCAGGCCGCATTCCTAGATGATGAGCCCAGTCAAGAGCCTTTGTCGGCTCAGGGTTCGGTGGCACAACAAGAGGCCGAGCTGCTAGCGGCTGATCGGGCGCAGGCAAAGCATTGGGCTATGCTTGAGCGCTTTTTTGCTTCGGGGGGACAGATTGAGCTGGCGGATGAAGCAGAATTCAATGCAATGTGGGGCAATCTTCGGAAAGAGCAGCAGGATCAATTGCGCGCAAAGCGCCGCGAGATGATAAAAGATACGGTTGAGCGGCAGAGATTGCAGGCTGGCATTGAGGCGAAGCTGCGGGAGACCGCGCCGGCGCTCTTGGAGGGTAGATTGCCCGCCGACCAAGAGGTTTTGTTGGGCGGGGCTGATTATGCGATCGGAGTGAATCAGTCGGGGCCGCTGACGGCGCAAGAGGCGGTTGAGTATCTAAAAGAACAAAGGGGTATAGATTTGCGACATAGTCCCATCGCCCATCGGTTTTTGACCATGGATCATACGATGGGGCCGCCGGACATACGCCACACGGTAGTGGATGGGTATTATGGTCCTCAGGCTAGTGGGAAGTTTGTGGTGGCAATGCCCCTGGGCCCGGATGCCCACGAGATTGAGCGCAAAGGGCCCGCGGGTGCGGTGAGGACTATGGAGTACGAGCCCCCGGCTGATTTTTATTTGGAAGCGGACGTTCCTGGAAGTGCGCGCAGGGTTAGTAGATCGGTTAACGCCAAATATATGGCGGGTTTTGTGGATATAACCGGAAAGTATTTCCCGAATCGGGGTTTTATGGAGGATCGGCCGCGTTAGTTCTTAGTGGGGGTGCGTCGGACCTGAATCTTAGAACGAAACGGTTTTACCGACTGGCACGATCGAGTACCAGGTGTTGCCGGCGTCGAGCGGGACGTCGTTGCCGCTAGCGTCGAGGAGCTTGGTGCGGGCGCTGTGCGAATCTTTGGACCAGGTGACGGGGATGGCGTCGCCGTCGCGCAACACCCAGCCCTGGCCTTTGCCCACGGTGCCCATGATGACGGTTTGTTCGCCGATGCGGGTGGTGCCGTTGCTCGTGGGCATCATTTCGATGACGATGTTTTTGACGTGGATTTGCTTGCCCGTATTGCGATCAACATGCGGGGCCCCGGCGAGCGAACGGGCGTAGTCGTTGGTGGTGGGGTCGTATTTGTAATCGACTTGATAGCCGGCGTAGGAGTAGTCGATGTGAATGTTGGGGTGAGGAGGGGTGGCAACGGGGGTGTCGGGTTTGCGCGGGCTGGGGGTGAACGTGGCGGGGCCGTTGAATTTGTGGGTGGCCAGGAGCTGATCGAGCTTGTCGCTGCTGGTGTAGAGGTTGTGGGGTGCGAAGCGGTCGGTGGTGCGGTAGAAGCCGCTGGCGGCGAAGCTGAGGGCGTTGAGGTCTTTCATGCCCAGCGGGCTGACGAGATCGAGGGCGTCGGCGTTGCCGCCGGCGTGGGCGACGGGTGAGTTGAACTCGAGTGCCCAGTCGACGAAATAGGTGCGCAGGCTGCGGACGGGACCGAGGCTGGGTGGGCGCTGGTCGAGAAAGAAAGCGATGAAGCGCGTGATGCCACCCTCGGCGTTGGCTTCGTACACGACGCCGGCTTGGCTCAGACCGGATTGAGGTCGGGCGTCGGTTTGGTTTTCGATGACCACGCCGGTGATCGGACGGTTGGCGAGGGCGGGATCCACCGCCACGCCGGTGAGTGGAGACAGTTTGGTGACAGGCGTTGGGACGGGAGTGGGGCTGGGTTTGGGCGTAGGCGTAGCGTGGGCAACGGGCTTTTTGGGGTGCGTGAGGTTCCAGCCCAGCGCGCCGGCGCCCGCGACTACTACTACGGCCACGGCGATGATTATGGCCGCTTTGCGGTGGCGTTTGAGCCAACGGCTGGGGGGTTTGGGCTTGGCGTGGGGATTTGCAACGATGATGGATTCTGGGGTGGGGTTGGGGGTCTGGGGGTCGAGTTCATTCATACCTCCAGTATATCATCATGCCGCTTATGCTAAACGGAGACCCGAGGGGTCTCCGTTTCGTTTCGGACAAGATTGGCTGGTGGTCTAGACGACGGGGCCGTCGAAGGCGTCCCAGGTAGCCTGGCTGACGAACTTGGTCAGGTTGCGGCCCTGGTAGTTGCCGCGGAGGGCGTAGCGGACCTGAGTCTTGCCGTCTTTGGTGGTGCGCTCGTACTTGGTCTTGGAGACGTCGCCGTCGGCTACATCCACGGACTGGCGGGTTTTAACGTCGTAGAAAGAAACACTCATGGGTTTTTGACCTCACTCGCTTAAGTGTTTGAACTATAGGCCAGGGAGACCGAGCTTGTCAAACCTGTTGGCTCCGGAGAGGCCTAAATGTGCAGCTTCTATCTGTTGGAGGCAGCTTCTAGGCGTTGGAGCGAAATGTCCTTGCCGAGGACGTGCAGCGTCTCAAACAGCCCCGGGGCGGCTTTTTTGCCCGTGGTGGCGAGGCGGATAGCGGTAAAGAGGGTGCCGGGTTTGAGGGCGAGCTGTTCGGCGAGGGCGCGCAGGCGGTGTTCAAGGTCGGCCTCGGTGAAATTGGAATCGGCTAGGGCCTGGTGGGCTTGATGTGCTAGCTTAGCGTCGGCGGCGAGGGCATCGGCGCTGGGATCGGCAAAGAAAAAGTCGGTGAGGCTGGGTAATTCGGCCAGGTATTTGAGCCGCTCCTGAACGAGCCCCAGAACCTGCTGGCGGTAGGCGGGCGAGGTATTTGCTGCTTCGGGCGGCCAAAAGGCCTCTGAGCGCTCCAGGAGCTGTTCTAGGGGCATCTGCCGGATCATAAGCCCGTTGATCCAGGTGAGGCGCTCGCGGTCAAACATGGCGGGGCTTTTCTGGACGCGCTCGAGGGTGAATTTGGCGATGAGCTCGGTGGGGGTGAATACTTCCTGCGTGGTGCCGTCATTCCAGCCGAGTGAGGCTAGAAAGCTCATGAGGGCCTCGGGCAGGTAGCCCTCGGCGATGTACTCCCCTACCGACTGGGCGCCGTCGCGTTTACTGAGCTTCTTTTTGCCGTCCGGGCCTTGCACGGGGGGCAAGTGGGCGTAAACGGGCGGCTGCCAGCCGAAGGCCTCGAAGAGCAACAGGTGTTTGGGGGTGCTGGGAAGCCATTCGTCGGCGCGGAGCACGTGAGTGATGTGCATGAGGTGGTCGTCGATGACGTTGGCGAGGTGGTAGGTGGGGTAGCCGTCGGATTTGAGGGCCACGAAGTCGTCGAGCTCGGTGATTTTGAATTGGTTGCGGCCGCGGACGGCGTCGTCCCAGCCGATGGTGTCGGGGGTTTCGGGGATTTTGAAACGGAGCACATGCGGTTCGTCCATGCTGCGTTGGTTTTCGGCGATGAGGCAATGGCGATCGTATTTGAAGGCGACGCCGGCTTTTTGAGTCTCCTCGCGTAGGGCGGTGAGGCGTTCGGGTGGGCACCAGCATGGGTACAGGGCACCTGAGGCGACGAGCTGCTCGGCGTGCGCGCGGTACAGGTCGAGCCGCTCGGATTGCAGATACGGGCCGAACGGACCGCCCTGGCGCGGCCCTTCGTCGGGTGCGATACCGAGAGCCTGGAGGCTGTCGTTGATTTGATCCATGGAGCCTTCGACGAGCCGGGCGCGGTCGGTGTCTTCGATGCGCAGCACAAACTGGCCGCCGTTGTGGCGAGCCCAGAGATAGTTAAACAGGGCCGAGCGAATCCCGCCGACGTGGAGATAGCCGGTGGGGCTGGGCGCGAAGCGTACGCGAACGGCGGTGGAGCTGCTTGACATGGACCGTATTATAACCCGAGCATGCTCGGATCGATAGCCTCCCAGTCGGCGCCGTCTTCGCGGTAGAGATTGGTGCGGAAGCTGACTTCGCCCGAGTCGTAAACGTTTTCGACGCGGGTGGTGGCGCCGGCGCGGCGGGCGCCCATGGTTTTGCGGTCGATGATGGCGGGGCCTTGGATGCGTTCGAGCTTAAACTTTTCGCCGTCGCGGTTGAATATTACGAACGAAACGTACTCGGTGAGATCGGGGGCGTCTTCGACCGGACGCTTGGAGCGGCCGTGCTCGATGAGGCCAAATTTGGTTTCGACGGCATCTACGATGCGGTCCCAGGCGCGGTCGTCTTGCATAGCTCTCCCCTGTTGGTTGTTGTTAGCCTAGCACATTTTGCTGGGGTGTGATGCGAGTGAGTGCGAATTTGCTGTCCGGGGGAATGTAAGAACGGGGACTACATTCCTCGGGACAGTAAAACCGGGCGGTTGTTTATGCGGGTGACGGCGCTATTAGTTGCCGCCAAGATTGCGGTGGATAGCTTCCTTGAGTTGTTGAATTCTGGCGGGGGATTTTTTAGCTAATTGCCGGCGAGCCCACCCTAGCCCAGGAATTTTTGAGTCCTTTTGGGCGAGCCGTAGGGCTCGCTCCTCACGCGAAACAGCTTGCTCAAGCTCGTACGTTTGCATGGCCGCTGCGGGAGTTTTTGCGCCCGTCGGCTCAACTTTATAGGAGAAGGCGATATCGGCGTTGTTTCCAGCCTCTACGGCAAATTCGCCTAGGCGGTCGCGGGCGGCTTCGGCTCGGGCGGCTTGCGCTTCGGCTAGCCCGACGAGGTCGCCTGATCCGGCTACAAATGGTTGTGGGGCTTGTTTTTCGTACTGGGCTGCAGTCGCGCGTGCTTGTTTAGCGTTAACCGCCATTTCGAGAGCGGCTGTGCGGAAGGGATCTTCGGCGTAAGCCTGGACTTCAGCTCGTGCGATGGATTCTTTTTCAGACATTGGTTTGTACACCCTGCCTTAAAGTGAGTATGCAATCTTGAGGATTTGTTCGCGGCTGAGGCGGCTGGCGCCCTCGATGCTGTACCAGATGCCGCGGTTGACCCAGGTGGCGTGGTTGTTGTTGAACAGGTAAATGGTGAGGCCTTGGCCCTGCACGGTGGCATAATCGTCGGTAGTTTTGGCGACAAAGTTGTCGAGGAGCGAGCTGGAATCCCAGGTGGTGCGGTGTTGGTCTATTTTGAGCGGCTCGGTGCTGCTGGGGCTGGAAAAATTAAGGGTGATGAGACCGGGGCTGGTATTGGTGCCGGCTAGGCTGTAGCTCGATGGGAGGTATGTGGGTAGTGAGGCTGTCACGCCGGCTTTGTTGCTGGCGTTTTGGAGGGCCAGTTTGGGGTAGTTTTGTAGCCAAATGTAGCCGCCCATCAGCGCCACGGCGGTGACGGTGGCGAGGGTGCGGCTGCCGCCGGCGCTCAGGCCGAGGTGCGGACGCCAGGGCGCGCCGGTGCCGGTGTGGGTCTTGGGGGGTTCGGCCGGCGGGGTCGGGGTGAGCCTCGTCATGGCTTCGTGGTGGGTGGCGGCTAGAGGCGGGAGCTCCTGGCTTGGCGGCTCGGGTTGGGCATTGGGTTCTTCGACGATGCGGCCGCCGGCAAATTTTTGGATGTGGGGACTGCGATTGACCTGGCGGGCTTTCTCAAACCGGTCGGTGAAGTGGGCTAGATGGCGGCCCCGGGTGGTGGCTCCGGGCGATTCGGCGGGGATGTGATGGGCGGGATGCACAACTGCGGCCGGCTCAACCGGATGCGGTGCGGCGCCGCGCAGATCGAGCAGGTGTGCGGATTTGGTGCGGGCGTGCAGTTCGTTGGCGGGGTGGGCGTGACGGCCGGCGGTTGGGTGGCTGGCGGCATTGGTGCGGTTGCGGGGTGAGAGGTCGAGCGACACGCGCTTGGCCGGCGGTGCGGATGGTGCACCGGGGATTGCTGCCGTACCACACACCGCACAGTAATCCCGGCCCCCGATTTTAACGGTGGCGGTTTCGGTT
>DATKIP010000092.1 GCA_035544015.1 Candidatus Saccharimonadia bacterium | reverse complement strand
GCGCGAAACGGCGGAACTCCTGCTGCTGGTGGGGCGGCTCGTGCAAGCCGAGGGCTATGACGGCGAACTCAGTCCTGCCCAATGGATGGCGCTGCGCTTCTTCGCCCGCGCGAACTCGTTCTCCCGGACCCCGTCGGCATTCGCGGAATTTCAAGCGACGACCCGTGGCACCGCATCACAAGCCATTAAGTCGCTTGAGGCAGGTGGGTACTTGATCCGACAGCGATCCGAGGCGGATGGGCGGAGCGTCAGTCTGCGACTGACGAACAAAGGTAAGAAAGCGCTTGCGCGCGATCCCTTCGAAGTTCTGGTGCGCGCCGTGGACTCGCTCGACGCCAAAGAGCAAACCGCGATGCACCACGCCCTGCACCAAGTGCTGACCACGGTAGCTGCGAGTGGGGCGCATCGGCGCTTCGGTGTTTGCCAGGATTGCACGTACCTCGGTGAAGAGATGTGCTGCAACCTGACAAGCGCGAGCCCCTCGGCTCTCAAATGCCTACTGTTCGGCGTTCCGATCGAGCCGGCGGACGCTGGTCTCCTCTGCGTCCATTTTTCAGCCAAAGAGCGAGCACCGTGGGGACGGACACCGTGAATGAGTTCACCACTGCGATTTGCTGGAAGGACGCTTAATTGACCTACGTCGTCAACGAAAGCTGCATCAAGTGCAAGCTGATGGATTGCGTGGAGGTTTGCCCCGTGGACTGCTTCTACGAGGGCGAGAACATGCTCGTCATCCACCCGGACGAATGCATCGATTGCGGGATCTGCGTGCCGGAATGCCCGGTCGACGCGATCAAGGCGGACACCGAGCCGGGGCTCGAGAAATGGCTGTCGCTAAATGCGGAATACGCGAAAGTCTGGCCAAATATTGCGGTCAAAAAAGCGCCCCCGCCCGACTCTAAGGAGTGGGAGGGGAAGCCGGACAAACTCCAATACTTCTCACCAAATCCCGGCGCGGGTGATTGAGGCGGAAAGCGCCCGCGCCGCATGGGTGCCGGACCCGAGATTGGCCCAACTGATCCAACCGGGCGCAGCAGCGGCCGTGATCACAGTTCCTTCAATGGCTTGGCTCGCGGAGATCGCAATATCACTTTCGCAGTCTGCCAGCCTTAGTGCGGGCGACGGTTGACACGAGGGGCAAGAAACATGTTCGAAAACCGAGAGGGCAGTCGAATGGCGCGATTTTTCTTTCACATCAAAAACGACAGCACGTTTGAGGAGGAGGGGGGAGAACTACCCTAACCTCGAAACCACGAGGGCTCATGCCGCTAAGATTGCCAGTGAGCCATTTGATAAACCCGAGCCTCCGAAAGCAGTTGGGGTTTTCCCGCTCAAGCAAGTGGCTACATGCAGCCAACGGTCGCGGATGATCTTCCGCCAGAGCCCAGGGCCCTGTAAGGCCGCCTCAGTTGGCGGCCTCGCCTATCGGCATATAGGCTACTTCATTCCCCTGTTCATCGGTCACCGAGAGCG
>DATKIP010000091.1 GCA_035544015.1 Candidatus Saccharimonadia bacterium | reverse complement strand
CGTGACAAGACGGCGGATGTTGTAGGCGAGGTTCTGGAGGCCGATTTTGGCTTTCGCCCGAGCAATGCCAATCGTCCGTATGATCCGACCACCCGGAGAGGTTTGTTGTGCTCCGAACACGTGCTCGACGCGAGCCCGAATCTTGCTCTTTTTGCGGTTTGCATTCTCCTGCGCCTTCGATAGCGGATGATTGCGGCTTGCGCGCTGATGAATCTGACTGCGCAAGCCGCGTACCCTGAGCTTTGCCTCGGTCTCGGCCGACCGATAAGCGCTGTCCGCATAAACATCCGCAGACGTATTGGTTTTGTTCAGAAGCCCATCGAATTTCTGACTGTCATGCACGCTCGCGTCGGTCACGTCATACTGCCGGATCAGCTTGTGCCTGGCATCGGCATTCACGTGGTTCTTGTATCCATAGAAACTCTTGCCGTGCTTCTTGGTCCAGCGCGCATCCTTGTCTTTCTGCCGGTTTTTCGACGGATCTTTCTTCCAGGCCCGGGGCGTCTTGCCGGCCTTCACATCCTCATTTTCGTCACGGCTATTACGCTGCTTGGGAACCGGAACAATCGTCGCATCAACCATCTGGCCGCCGCGAGCGATGTAGCCCTTCGCTTCCAAATGCTGGCCAAAACGCTCGAACAGTTTCTCAATGAGACCGGCCTTCGCAAGCGTCTCCCGGAACAACCAAAGCGTCGTGCCGTCGGGAATGCTGTCCTCGATGCCGAGCCGCACAAACCGCGTGAACGACAGGCGGTCGCGCACCTGATACTCAATCTGTTCGTCGGACAGATTGTAAAGCGATTGCAACACCAGCATCCGAAACATAACAATGACATCAATCGGCTTGCGGCCAGCGTTGCTCTTCTTTTCACTCGCCGGCGTCAGTGTCGCCGCCTCAATCTCGGCGCGGAAGCTCTCGAACGGCACCACCCGATCAATCATCTCAAGCGGATCGCCCTTCGCGGAAATCACCGCAAGCCGCTTGTCCGCATCAAAAAAACCGAATTGACCCATCGTATCCACATCCCCGAATCCTATCGTGACAGTTAGAATCGCACAAATTCAGGAAAGGTCGTTATTTTTCGAGCTGCCCTATAGAGATCGAGGCCATGAAATGCGGCACGCTCGTAACGTTCGACCGTACCGTTGTGTTTGCGCAGCCAGCTGACGAAATCGCGCACCTCGGTATTTCGCCACATCCAGGTCGGGAACCGGGCAAAAGCCGTCCACTCAGAGGGCGGATACTGGAAATGCCGCACGTAGTGATCGACTCGCGCCGCATCGGGCCAGTCGGCTTCGATTGCAACAAAGCGAAAGCCCTTCTTGACGATGAGGTCGCGGGTAATGCGTTGGCGCATCTGGTAGAATTCAGAAGTCCCGTGGGTCGCTTCGCCAAGTAGTACGATCGGTGCTGAGCCGATCCGTTGCATGAGCGGATTGAGATCGGCTGCCTCGATCGACGGGAACGATTCTGCAGCATCCGCGAGGTTAGCGAGCAATATTTCCTCGTCCGAAGATATTGGACGCGGCGCCCGGCGCGGCTGCGTGCGACTGTCTCCTCTGGCGGT
>DATKIP010000090.1 GCA_035544015.1 Candidatus Saccharimonadia bacterium | reverse complement strand
CGTCAAAACCAAAACGGGGAAAGCACAATGCCAACCGACGACGAACTCAGAAAAAAGGAAATTGAGGCGCTCTTTTTGCAATTCAACGCTGCGGCTGAAGGAAAGCGGCTCGACGTGATCATGTATGCGGTTGGCATTCTGGTCGCGTCGTGCATTTTTGACATTCCCGAGGCACAACGGCCCCCGGTCTATCGTATCGCCGAAGAACTCGAAGACCTCATTGAACGAGCCATGTTAGAAATAGTGGAAAGGAAAGTGCAATGAGCGACGACGAACTGATGCCGAGCAGCCAACGATCTCGACACTGCACACATCCTTCCGCATCTCTAACCCGACACACCATTCCCCATCGTTCGGGTGCCAAGTGCTGTCCTGCTTCGGACACCCTCTGGAGTGCGCCCCTAATGGTGGACAGTTTTAGGCGGCGGTTTTGACAGTTCGCTGGGCGTGGCGATCCTCGTATTGCGCGGGGCTGAGATAGCCGAGCGCGGAGTGGAGTCTGCGGGTATTGTAGACCTCATCAATGAAGCGTGGAAGGTCGGCCGTAACGTCCTCGAAAGTTTCGTAGGCCATCAGATACACGGCTTCAACCTTGAGAGTCTTCATGAAGCTTTCGGCTTTGGCGTTATCGTATGGATTGCCGCGGCGGCTCATCGAACCTACGAATCCGTGCTCTCGTAAGACAGCGCGATAGGTTTCTGAAGCGTATTGCGACCCACGGTCGGAATGATGCACGCAGCCCCGCGGGGGATTGCGGGCGCTGATGGCGGCCTTGAGCGCAGCAGCTGCCAGCCGCGCATCGATCGAGCGGCTGATGGCATAACCTACGACCCGACGGGACCACGCATCGAGGGTGACAGCCACGTACACGAAGCTGGTCGTGATAGCGACATAGGTGATGTCAGCCACCCAAAGCTGGTTCGGACCATCCAATGTCATGATCGTCGCAAGATTGGGGCAGATCGGATCGTTGTGATCGCTGTCTGTCGTCGCGATGAAACGCCTGCGCGGCTGCGGATTGAGCGCATGCTCGCGCATCAGCCGGCGGACCTTCTTGGCGTTCACCACAAGGCCACGATGACGAAGCTCAGCGTCAACACGCCGATAGCCATAAGTTTCGAACTCGTCGCAAATCGACTTCATCTGCGCAACGACGGTCGCATCGTCCGCGCCTGTGTCGGGCCTATCGTAAAAAGTCGAGCGCGCAATTCCCATTAGCCGGCATCCTTCTGCGATGGAGACGCCGTCGGGCCGGCAATGACGGATGTAGTCGCGCTTCGCGGACGTGGTGCGTTTTTCAGCGCCCCCTTTAAAAATTCGATTTCCAGAGCCTGGCGGCCAACCATGCGCTCCAACGCCACGATCTTGGTTTCGTATTCATGCAGGAGGTCAGCAGCCTGGGCATCCGCGTCCAAGCCGCCGGCTTCATACTTCTCAACCCAAACGCGGATCAGCTGGCGCGAGAGATCGTGCCGCTTGGCGAGCCCATAAAGGGTCTCCCCAGCAATGTACTCCTGCACCACCTGCCGCTTAAACTCGATGCTGTGCGAACGCTGCTGTCTGGCCATGGCTTTCATCTTTCGAAAGCCCAGAACACCTGTCAAATCACTAACTTCAAACTGTCCGGCTCCAGGGGCGCACTCCACAGCTGGGTCAGCTGTTGACCCGGACACACCGTGTCACGCTTTCGGGCGAAGGCCATGCCACTTCAAATGCCTGTTGAAGCGAAAGTGCTTAAATACTCAGCCGCAAGGTTTGGCGGGGTCCTTAAGAAGGGAACACATGCAACGGCGAGAGTTCATTGCGGGACGGCGGCCACTGCAGTCCTGAGCTTTGGTCCCGTCGGGTGATGGACTCACAGACACTTTAGAGCGCCGTCACGAGGGGCGCGCTTTCATCCAGCATGGGCAAAATCGCGTCGCGGGGCTTGGGCGGAAGCATCAGGACGACGCGATCAACGCCGGCGTCACGGTAGCGTTTTAGCGCCTCTAAATCTCGGGGTGCCCCGAAGACGTTGAAGGAGAGCGACGCGGGATCGCGGCCAGCGTCCTTTGCCATTTGACGGAATTGCGGCAGCACCTCGAGCGGATCCAGCTCGCGCCCGCCGATCGGAATCCAGCCGTCGCCGTAGGCGATCGCCCGTCTTGCTGCGTGGGGGAATGCGCCCCCAACAACGATGGGTGGGTAAGGTTTTTGAAGCGGTTTGGGCCACTGCATCATGGGTTCGAACTTGACGAATTCGCCGTCGAATGCCGCCGTCGACTGCGTCCAGATTTGCTTCATCGCCTGGATCCGCTCACGCATCAGCTTGAAGCGGGTTGCAAACGCAGTGCCGTGATTGGCCATCTCCTCCTCGTTCCAACCCCCGCCAACGCCAAAAATGAACCGGCCCGAGGAAAGCTGGTCGACGGTCGATACCTCCTTGGCGGTGTGGATTGGATCGCGCTCGACGACAAGACAGATCCCCGTCGCAAGCTTGATGGTTTTCGTCACCGCGGCGGCAGCGGCCAGCGAG
>DATKIP010000089.1 GCA_035544015.1 Candidatus Saccharimonadia bacterium | reverse complement strand
CAATATGGCCAGGAGCATCGGCTCCCCGTGATTGCTTCGTGGCGCGAATTCGTAGCCAGCGGCGCTTTGTTGTCCTACGGACCGAGTCGGATTTTCGAGGCCAAACGCTTGGCGGGCTATGTGCAAAAGGTTTTAAACGGAGCGAAACCCGCCGATTTGCCTATCGAGCAACCCGTTAAATTCGAACTTGTTATCAATCTCAAAACCGCCAAGACCCTCGGGCTCACGGTACCGCCTTTTTTACTCGGTCGCGCCGACGAGGTGATTGAATGAAGCTGCTGTGTGCTGCAACGCATGAGTCCGGAAGTGGCAGATTTTGTTGAAAAAGTCGTTGATGATCTCTGGGAGCAGTGATTCCGTTGCTGTCATGCGATTCGCTGTGGAGGCGGGCGATGATGGGGCGGCTCGATCACGATCAAGAGCAGCTGTTCTATTCATTTTGTCTTGATGAAGCAGTCCCGCACGATCACCCGGTTCGCGAGATTGCTGCGGTTCTCGATTTATCTTGGGTTCGTTCCGAGCTTGCGCCCTTTTACTCCAAAATAGGTCGGCCCTCGATTGATCCGGAGCTGATGATGCGGATGCTCATCATCGGCTACGCATTCGCAATTCGCTCGGAACGAGCGATATGCCGGGATGTCCGGGTGAACTTCGCTTATCGCTGGTTTTGCGGGCTCTCGATCGAGGACAAAATCCCAGATCACTCGACGTTTTCACGTGCCCGTCATGAGCGGTTCCGCGACAGCGATATGTTCCGGCGGGTGTTTGAGCGTGTTGTTGGGACCTGTATTGCGGCCGGGTTGGTCGGCGGCGAAGGGTTCGCAGTCGATGCGAGCCTGATCGTGGCGGACGCCAATAAGCAGCGATCGATCCCCGGCTCGGAGTGGAACAAGAGGGGTGATCCTCAGGGTGCCGGCCGCGCCATGAGGGAATATTTGGCAACCCTCGACGATGCGGCGTTTGGCGCGGCAAGCGAGGTGACGCCGAAGTTTGTCTCACCCTCCGATCCAGCCGCACAATGGACCGGCGCGATGCGAGGGCCAGCGTTCTTCGCCTATGCGGACAATTATCTCATTGACGTTAAGTTCGGCATCATCCTGGACGTCAAAGCCACCCGTGCCATTCGGCAGGCAGAGGTCGGTGCAGCTAAGACAATGATCGAGCGGACCGAGGAGCGGTTCGACATTAAACCCGCCTATCTCGCCGCCGATACGGCTTATGGTTCTGCGGATACGCTCAACTGGATCGTCAACAAGAAGAAGATCGCACCGCACATTCCGGTCATCGACAAATCAAAGCGCGAGGATGGGACCTTCTCGCGGGAGGACTTCAGGTTCGACGAGGAACGGAACGTCTATTTCTGCCCAGCTGGCAAAGTGCTGACCACCACCGGTCATATCGGCCCCGATCACGCGCTCCGCTACCAGGCGTCACTGCCTGACTGCCGTGCCTGCGTGCTCAAACCAAAATGCTGTCCAAAGATGCCCTCGCGCCGGATCGTACGCGATGTGAACGAAGACGCTCGCGACATTGCTCGTGCACTGGCCAAGACCGAGGCTTTCGAACGATCGCGTCGTGATCGCAAGCGCGTCGAGATGCTATTTGCTCATCTCAAGCGCATCTTGCGGCTCGGGCGGCTTCGGTTACGCGGCCCATGCGGCGCGCAAGATGAGTTCACCCTCGCCGCAATCGCGCAAAACTTACGCCGCCTCGCAAAATTGGTCGCTCGACCGCCACCAGCGCTCGATGCATGCCTTGCCTAACCAAAGAGGAGCTAAA
>DATKIP010000088.1 GCA_035544015.1 Candidatus Saccharimonadia bacterium | reverse complement strand
TGTCTGGTCCCGGAGTGTAGGGGAATCAGCCAAACTGATCCCGCATTCCGGGAGGGATTATGGGCCAGGTACTTCACGGCTGCGCCACGACCACGCACGCCGTCCGAACTGCGATACAGCGATCGAAGGCTCCGCTCAAGGAACTAGCGGCGCGGTATGGGCTGAACCACAAGACAGTTGCCAAGTGGCGTAAACGGGCCTTCGTCAACGATGCCCCGATGGGGCCGAAAACGCCGCACTCGACAGTGCTATCGTCTAAGGAGGAAGCCATCATCGTCGCCTTCCGCAAGCATACACTGCTGCCGCTGGACGACTGCCTCTATGCCTTGCAGGCGACGATCCCGCATCTGACCCGGTCGTCCCTGCATCGGTGCCTTAAACGCCACGCGATCAGCCGTCTGCCGGAGATCGCCGGTGACAAGGTCGCTAAAAAACCCTTCAAGCGTTATCCGATCGGCTACTTCCACCTCGACATTGCCGAGGTTCGCACTGAGGAGGGCAAGCTCTACCTCTTCGTGGCCATTGATCGGACGTCGAAGTTCGTCTTCGCTCAATTGCACGAGGCCGCCAACGTCAAGTCAGCGGTCGGCTTCTTGCAAGCGCTGATCGAAGCCGTGCCCTACACCATCCACATTGTACTGACGGACAACGGCATACAGTTCGGCGATATGCCCTCACGGCGTACCGGCCCGACGGCCCGCTACAGGTTGCACATGTTCGACCGCATCTGCCGCGAGCATGGTATCGAGCACCGCCTCACCAAACCGAACCATCCCTGGACCAACGGTCAGGTCGAGCGGATGAACCGCACCCTCAAGGAAGCCACCGTTCGGCGCTATCACTACGAGACCCACCAGCAGCTCCGAGAGCACCTCGAAGCCTTCCTCAACGCCTACAACTTCGCTAAGCGCCTCAAGACCCTGAGGGGGCTCACTCCCTACGAGCACATCTGCAAAGCTTGGGCAGACCAGCCGAGGCGATTCAGATACGATCCAACCCACCTCACTTCGGGACTGAACACCTAGGGCAAGATCGGCGAGGGCTCCCCCGCTCACAGGCGGTTGCGCCCTCGCTCCCTCAAAGACGAGGCCGGACCTCCGGCGGGAACCCATGGTGCGTAAGGCGACGCTGGCAAGCATCCGCATTCCTTTATGCGCGCGCCACGACTTGCGATCTCCTGCCCTGGCAACCACCAGCACGCACCGCTTAAGCTGCCTGATAGAATTGGGCGCAGCCTCGCTCGCAACAAGGCGAGGGTGGAGTGCCAGTGGCGACGATTCCACACTGATTGAAAAGGTCGCGTGACGATAGGGTAAGCTTTCTTCTTCCAGGGGAGCCGGAAAAGCGCTAATTTTGAACCAATCAAGTTCGGGGGTCCGGGAAATCCCGGCTTTTCACAGGAAGAGGAGCCCTCCGATGTGTGACTATAGTCTGCACCACGTCGCGAACCGGCCTGCCAAGATCGAGGACAAGCTGGTGGCGACGAAATTCCACAATTCTATTACTCGCGGATTCGCGGCGGTCGGGCAGCCGAACGTTGCGGTCTGCCTGCTGCCCGGTACCGAGATCGCATTCGACGAGAGTGTCGAATGCGAGCCGTCGTTCGGCATCGGCATCTTGCCGAACAAGAAGATCGGGCAGCGGCTCGCGCGCTTCCGGCAAGTCAATATGGACAACCCCGTGGCCCATCACGATGCGCTGGAATTTCCCGACGGGCAGGTGGTGCTAGTCACGCGTTTGTGCGATGGCCAGCGTGCGACAGTGCTGCAATTGCCAGCCGGGGCGAATGCCGCAACGGCGGAGGGGACCGTCGTCGAGCCGCAGCTTCGCGAGTCCTCGCTTTCGATCTGATCGCGCGGACGGATACGCGCTGATCGCGGCTGCAATACGAAGAGCCACCGGCACAGCCGGTGGCTTGCAAATTGGCTTTGGCTATTTTTACCCAAGTGGCCGGGTGCTTGACAGTTTCTCCCACTTTCCCCATATAAATACCCGTTGATGCTTCATAATTTGTGGCGTGTAGTCGGCGGGTACCGCCACGGTGACTGAACCATTCAGTTTCAGTGCATTTCTTCCGAAGGGCTTCATCGCAATTGCCAGCGCAAGAATTCGCTGTTGGCTCTGCTCGGCCGCCAACGAGAATTGCGTCTGCCTCATGTATTGATGAACGCGGTGCGCAGCGGTCCACGGGGCTTCCAGATGTCGGCTTACTCTTCAGAGAGAATGCACATTTCTGGTTCTTCCTTCGTGCGCAGCACGGAGCGTTTTTTCACATGCCACTACCAAGGAGTGAGCCATGCATAATGGTCAAAAGACAAACATGAATACGCGCCAACCCAGACCGGCAGCACCATTTGCTGGCCGCTCAAAGCGGTGGTCATCGAAT
>DATKIP010000087.1 GCA_035544015.1 Candidatus Saccharimonadia bacterium | reverse complement strand
GTCTCATGGTAGCTCGTCGCCGTCGCGGTACGACTGGGGCCGACACCCCCTCCGTTGATCTGCCGGGCGGAACGCAGAGCATTCAGAGAGCAGTGGCGGTGTTGCGCATTCTGGCGACGGCCCGCGAGACCGGCCTAAGGAACCTCTGAGCAACGTCACTTTTTCACAGTCGGTTGATGGCGGTGCCGGGTTTTCGTCGTTTATCCAGGTTCCTGCGGAGTGACGACCTTCCGCAGGGAGGCTTTCGCCCCCGTCTTCGTCATGCGGACGCGAGTGTCCTGCGGGCAAGGAATAGGTTGGCGAGCGCGAGCAGCGCGAAGACCTGCGCGCCGTTCTTGGCGATGCCACGATAGCGAACCTTGCGATAGCCGAATTGGCATTTCATCACCCGGAACACGTGCTCGACCTTGGCGCGGATTTTCCCGAACCGACGGTTGCGTCGGCGTTGCGATATCGACAGTGGGCGTCCGGGCTTCGCTTTCGCCTTTACGGCCCACAGAACGCCCGCTGCTTCCGCCTGCCGTTGCTTCCGGTCGTTGGCATAACCCTTGTCGCCGTACACGGCACGATCATCCTCACGGATCAGATTGTCCATCACCTTGGCGTCATGCACGCTGCCCGTGGTCACGCCCGCCGTGTGTACGAGCCCGCTCTTAGCATCGACGCCGATGTGTGCCTTCATGCCAAAGTACCACTGGTTGCCCTTCTTCGATGAGCGCATCTCGGGATCACGCTTTTGCGCCTCGTTCTTCGTCGACGGGGATGCCGCGATCAGCGTCGCGTCGACGATGGTGCCGCCACGCAGTAGCGCACCGCGGGCCTCCAGAAGCTCCGAAACAGCGGCGAATACCGCCTTCGTCAACTCGTGGCGCTCCAGGAGATGCCGGAAGTTCAAGATGGTCGTCTCGTCGGGAATTGCGTCGCGTCCGAGCTCCAGACCTGCGAACGCGCGCATCGAGCAGATGTCGTAAAGCACTTCTTCCGCGCCGGGATCGGAGAGGTTGTACCACTGCTGCAGGCAATAAATCCGCAGCATCACGGCCAACGGAAAAGGCCGCCGCCCGCCATTCGGACCAGCCTTGGGATAATGGGGCTCGATCACAGCTTCGAGCGCGACCCAAGGCACCACGGCCGCCATCTCAGCCAGGAACACATCACGCTTCGTGTGCTTCTTCTTGGCCGCATAGAAGTGTGCCACGATCGTCAGGTTGTTCAGAGATTCCTTAGCTGAAATATGTATTCGACGATTTCTGCGCGATCAGGCAAGTAGATAAACTCGGTCCGATCCTCGCTCAGTCCTAAGGAATCTCTGAACAACCTGACGATCGTGGCACACTTGGATCATTGATTCGGGGAGTGCTCTGATGGACCAGCTGAGTTTTGCATCGCTCGACTATGCGGCCAAGAAGAAGCGCACGAAGCGTGATGTGTTCCTGGCTGAGATGGCTGCTGTGGTGCCTTGGGTCGCGCTCGAAGCTGTGATCGAGCCCCATTATCCCAAGGCTGGTCCGAATGGCGGGCGGCGGCCTTTTCCGTTGGCCGTGATGCTGCGGATTTATTGCCTGCAGCAGTGGTACAACCTCTCCGA
>DATKIP010000086.1 GCA_035544015.1 Candidatus Saccharimonadia bacterium | reverse complement strand
GAAATGGCGCTGGCTTCCCCTGATACGCTGGCGCTATCTCTCGCGCGCCTGGCAAGGCTACCCGCCCGCCGGCTACGTGCTCGCAAGCGACTGGACAGGCCGCGAGCGCGAGCTAATCGGCTGGAGTTGGCCCGCATGCGTCCATCCGGTGCGTGTGGTGGTGGTCGAAGATCGTGACTCTGATGAGGCTTACAATCATGACACCGCTGCGCGAGAAGATCATTCAAGCTGGTTTGGTAACGAACGAATTTCAGCTTGATTTGAACGACTGCCTTGAGGATCCAAAGCCGCGCTATCCGCGCTCGCGAATGTTCAAATGGCCCGTACATGTCGACGGACATGAAGATCGGTTGACCGTCTGTCATATGCTTATGACTTTTGAACCATTCGTTCAACGGATCATGAACCTGCTCGCCGCGCCGGTCGAGATCGAGCCCGAACCCGCCGGCTGTCATGGCATCTATCATCATGCCGTTGACTTGGCCGATGACGCCGGCTGGCGCAACCTGATAGCCACCGCGCACTATGTCACGCCCCGTGTGATCATGCGGGGCGTTGTCATCGGTGTCTTGGCTGGTCGTCTCGCCACCGCGCACGCCCGCGTCGTGCTCGATACCCTCGACGCGCCGGAGCCCGACGACCGTTCCGCGTTCAACCTGTCCCACGCGGGCGGCCTGTTGCATCCGGCGTTCATCGATGACGGCGCCGGCAAAGGCAAATGGGTGATCAACCTCTATAGCCGGCGCGACCCGATCGCCGAGGTATGGGCGGCAATCCACGGTGTCGAGGACGGTTGGTTTACGCGCGAAAAATATGGCTATCACAACATGTCGACCGTCGGGCTGGCGCGGCATATGGGAGTACCGCCAGCACCATGATTGAGCTAAACGGCGACTGGCTTATGTTCAACGGCGAACGCCTGGTCGAGCTTCCGGCAAACCTGCGAATCGATATCCGTCGACGGTTTGAGGATTGGTTGAACCGTCCGATGTTCGAACTCGACTTGCTCGACACAATGCGCGTGCTCATCACCACCGACGATCATCCGCGCATCCTTGGATCATACCCGGATGATCACAGGGGCAAGCCGGCGTTGCCTGATAATACCGACGTAATCGAAGTTGTTAACGTGGAGGATATCCGATGGTTATAAATCTGAAAATCATAACAACAATGATGTTCATCATTCTTTTAGCAGCCGCACAGAGCAGTTGCCCGCCAAAGAAGCAAAAAACATGGGGCAACTCGACGCCCGGTGAACGCATAAGCAGCGGGTTGCGCGATCGCGGATCCGCGCCCAAGGGGAAGGGTTTCAACTGGGATGATTAGGCGTGTATTAAAGCCAAAAACGGCGCCGTTTCCACCGCCTCGCCGCTCGCACCTCCACCGCGCATGCGCCGACGATATCCGCGCGGCCGGCTGGTGTGTCGCCGTGCATAATGATTACCGGCTTGCCGACGTGCCTATGACGTTCTGGTTGTTCACCCATGCCGAGACCGGCCGATTTGTCCAGGGCGAGGGTTGCACCGACGCGCAAGCGCTCGACGAGATCCGGAAGCAGTTAAGCACAATGGATAATCCGACCTGGTGATGAATGACCGAACCTTACAACGCAAACTCAACCAACTTGCGAAATTGGCAAACAAAATTGAGGACGAAGCAAAACGCCGATATGGTCCAGACGGATTTCTATTTTTTGAAGCTGAGGGTACGTTCTATGTAATGGACGGCGACGCTCGCGACGATGAAAGCATCATAGAACGTCAAAAACATATTCGAATGCATAGTGCCAAATACTGTCGAATGGGTGCTGGTGCTTGGTAGTCTTCGTCGATGACATGTACCTCTACCCCATGGGGCAATTCCGCACCATGAAGATGTCGCACATGATCGCCACCACGACAGAGGAATTGCATGCCTTTGCCGAACGCATCGGCATCGCCCGCCGCTGGTTCCAAGGCGATCACTATGACGTCAGTATGTCGCTACGCTCTCGCGCGCTCGATCTCGGCGCCCATGCCGTGACCTTGCGACAGCTTGGTATCATGTGCATGATCAGAAGACGTCACGGCTATCTGCCAAATGACCCAATAGCCGCCGAACAACTTTGGAAAATTCACGTTTGGGCAAGTAAAGCGAGGTAATTTAAGTAAACTGTGGTATCCCACAAGTATTCGCAGTAACGAATACTTGAAAAACGAAGTATTAGTGCGAATTAATACTCTGACTTGCTGTTCTGCTTAGCGGGAACACCTGTCAAACCTTGAGGTAACTTAATGCCGATCGACGTCATTTACGACTGCGAAACGTTTCCCAATTTCTTCTCGTGCGCAATCACACCGCTCGCCAAAGACGACAACACCACCTGGACTTACGAGATAAGCAGCCGGCGCAATGATGCGCCAACATTCGCGGCCGCGCTCAAGTCCCGATACTTTCGACGAATGTACGGCTTTTATAGCCTCAACTTCGACAGCCCGTTGGTTCACGCCTTCCTTAAGATGTGGGATGCCGGCATACGCGATGCGATGACGCTCTACACGCGGTTGAAAGCGCTCGCGCAAGAAATCATCGCGGCCGGTAACAGATGGTCACACCGCGTACACTGGCGCGATGAGGTGGCAAAACAAGTCGACCTGTTCCTAATCCACCACTTCGACAACCCGTCCCGCTCGACCTCCCTAAAGACCCTGCAATTCAACATGCGCACCCGCCGTGTGCAGGATCTTCCGTTCCATCATTCGACCGTGCTGGAACCGTGGCAAATGGATGTAGTGCGCGACTATGGTTTGAACGACATCAGTTCAACCAAAGACTTTGCATGGGAAACCATGCCTATGATTGAGTTTCGCGAGAAGCTTGGTGACAAGCACCTAAATGACAACGATACCAAGATCGGCAAAAGCTTCGTTATTGCCGCGCTCGAAAAACGTTGGCCCGGTATTTGCTACGACAGCAACCGTCAACCTCGTCAAACCTGGCGTTCGACTGTCGACCTTGGTGAATGTATTTTTCCCTGGATTACCTTCGAGCATCCGGAAGCGCGCGCCGTGCTCGATCGGCTGAAATCCACCGTCCTGCGTGCTGACGAGATCACGACCGGCGAGACCGGCGCGGCGAAAGTGGCCACCAAGGGCGTTTTTAAAGACCTGACCGCAACCCTCGACGGTTTCAAGTTCGTCTTTGGCACCGGCGGCATTCACGGCTCCGTCATCAATCGCATCATCAAAGCCGATGCAACACACGAGATCGCGGATATCGATGTGAAGGCTTTCTATCCGTCGATCGCCATCGTGAATAAAATATATCCCGAACATCTTGGACCAGGCTTCGTCGACGTTTATGCGGAATTGAAAGCCGAACGCACGACCGCGCAGCAAGCCGGCGATATGGTCAAGTCCGATGCGCTCAAGCTCGGAAACAACGGTGTATATGGCGAAAGCAATAATTACTACGGACCGTTTCTCGATCCAAAATATACGATGACCGTCACAGTCAACGGTCAACTTATGCTTGTCATGCTTGGCGGAGAACTCCAGAAAATTCCAGGATTGGAAATCATACAAGCCAACACCGACGGCATGACCCTACGGTTCCCGCGCTCGCAGCGCGCGCGGTTCGACGCGGTGTGCGCCTGGTGGCAACACGGCACAGGAATGGAACTAGAAGAAGCTCAATATTCGCGAATGTGGATCAGGGACGTAAACAGTTACATCGCTGAATACTCGTCAGGAAAGAAAGCTGGAACCTTCAAACGCAAAGGTGCTTACGATTATGAATTGAAGGTTGGCGACCAGAAAGCTTGGCATAAGGATCACTCGTCACTCGTTATTCAGAAGGCCGCCAATGCAGCGCTGTGTGATGATCACGACCCGCTCGATTTCATCCGCCATCATCAAGACCCGTGGGATTTCTTGATTCGCGAGAAGGTCACAGGGGCGACTCGCCTGGTGCTCGCCGACGGCACGCCGTGCCAACAAACAACCCGGTATTATGTCGCCCATGACGGATTGCCAATGTTCAAAATCATGCCACCGCTCGCCAAGGCTCCGGACAAACCGCGCAAGATGTCCATCCATGCTGAGGGTCAGGCCATTGTTTATGGTGCGAAAGCGAACTATCATTGTTCGATCTGTGGCGACCATGGTCCAGCGTTCAAGTTCAAGAAAGAATTCGAAGAACACAACACGATGCATCACACGTTCAAGGTAAAGGTGTGCAACGTTTATGACGGTGAACCACTCGCCGGGTTGAACTTGGATTATTATTTGCGAGAAACAGAAAAATTACTCTTGCAATGAACCGTTATGAACCATAGCTTGGTTGAACGGGCGGCACGGTGTCGCCCGCCTCCAAGGGGTTCCCCTATGACATACCGTCTCAAGAATATCAGAACCGGCGAGATCGGTCGCACGACCTACGCGACTCTCGTCATGGCGCGCCAGGCTGCATGGTCGCGTGGTGATGATTATATTGTTGTCGATCAATATGGTAATCGGGTCGATAAACCGATCATTAGCTTTCGCTGTTTCAACCGAGCTTACTATCGATGATCACACGGGCACATCTTACAAAAGACAGTCGACATTTTCTTTTAATGCAATCAGGATTGATTGTGATGATCATCGAACTTGATTGTCTTGCCGGTACACCGACCGGCGAGCAACGATATTTGCCACAAGGATGGACGTCATTCGAAATCGTTCGCGAATGGCTTGAAGAGTTGAAATATTTTCAATTGACGCCGTCCGTATGAACCGCTATGAACCGTGATGTCACCTGATTCCAAGGGGTTCCCCAATGTTCATCGCTTACACCACCTTTCGCGGCAAGCTTATTGAAAGCGTTGCCAAACCGACCCGCGACGAAGCCGCCCGCGACCTGTTCATCAAACGCCCCAAACTGAAATCCTGCTCGACGGCCGTTGCGGTGAAAATCGCCGCTGCATATACGACATATGGTCAGGATATCCGCTCGATCAACAAGCGCGATCTTCTTCCGCCCAAAGCCACCAAGGCCGATGTGCTCGACCTGATGACCAAGCTTTACCGCATTCTGAACACCGCCGACCACGAGACGAAAGCCGATTGGATGACTTACGATCTTGCCGGCGAAAATGGTTGCGCGTGCTTGGATAAGATCATGCAATCCAAGGCGTTCACGCCGGACGAGCGGCAAGCTTTCCTCGACGACCTGTGATCATCAACCGGGCGGCCATCGTGCCGCCCACCTCCAAGGGGTTCCCCAAATGACTAAACGTTTCCTGACCGCTACGCTTTCGACCGGTCAAAAAATCACCCGCACGACCAGCAACGATAAATTGGCTTTCGCCTGGTACGCCAGCGGCAAGGCCAACAGCGAACTCCGGACCAACAGCGGGTTTTCCAGCTCCCGTTTCCTCGCCACGAAAGAGGCAATGCGACACGGCCAGTACTGGCCGAACGATTTCCGCTTTGAGGTGGTTGAGGTGGTAGCGACCGAACCGCCCAAGCGCGGCAACGCGGCGAAAGATAAGCCTTGGCGCATCGTCGAGGTATCCAGCGCGGGCGGCCGCACCCGCTACGCCAAGAACTCGCGCGGCGGTCATCTTCGCTTCGCCACCCAGGCCGAAGCCGCCAAGATCGCGCAGGACATGACCGCCGAAAGTTGTAAATATGAGGCGCGTAAATAATGAAAGTCACATTCGAATTCTGGCGCATCATCAAGGTGCGTCAGATATGTCAAGTTGAAATCGATATTCCGGATCAGTTGCAAAAGGACAAATATTTGCCGGAAGCCATGGCGCAAGCGACTTATCGCACCCAACACGACACAATGCCATGGGAAAACGAAGGTTCTATTAGTGTTGAACAATATGGCAACCAACGTTGCTATGACGACCCAGAGGACGAATAAATGAAATACGTTTTGATTGCGACCGTTGCCGCTTCCCTGCTCGCCGGTTGCTCCGGTGTCGGTATCGACCGTGACAGCTTTCAGCCGTTCAACAGCGGCGACAGTCTTGGACCGCGCGGCGGAGATCCGCATGTCAACGGCGGCAACGCCGGCACTGCCGCCCGCGCCCGCGAGCTTGCGGCGCACACGACCAGGCCGAACACGCCGAACTGAGTTGAAATAATTCCAATTGACGCGGTCGCTATGAACCGCTATGAACAAGGAACGGGCGACGCGGTGTCGCCCGGTTCCAAGGGGTTCCCCAAATGGCCAAGCGCAAATCAGTCACCTGGACCGTAGTTCGTGAAGCGATCAAATCATCGAATGGTTTCTTTTACTTGTCCTATGATGATTATGACCGCCGTGTTCTTCGTTGTAACAATGGATGGATTCAAGCTCGCTCGCCGCGCAACGCCCTCGCACTGGTCCTGACCTGCAATTGATCATCAACGGGCGGCCGCCGTGCCGTCCAACTCCACCGACTCACAGGGGTTCCCCACATGACCAAACTCACCGACCCACAACGCAAAATCCTGTTCGCGATCTTGACCGACGATTTCGGCGCGGCTTATCGCGGTAAATCTGCCAGCGCACTTCACACGCGAATGATGGTTCGTAAGCTGTCACGCTGGAACCCAAGCACCAAGACCGGCCGCGAGCTTACGCCAGAAGGCACCAAGCTTCTACATGACTGGTACAAGGCGAGATGGGCGAAATCTGGTTGTTTGGCCCATCAACAGGACCTCGACAAAGTCGAAGCGCTTATCGCGGCGGTGCGATCATGACCAAACTTACCAACCTCACGCCCTCTCAGCTCGCCGGCAGACTCGACGTCGCGCAGAAAGCGACCAGCAAGGCCGCCGACGCTGTTTTCGTGCTCGCGCTCGACAGCAACGAACGGTTTGCCCAGATCTGCAATCGCCTTGGTTATGATCACAGGGCTGTCGAAGACTGGCGCGCCGCGCTCGCGCGGACCCTCGACCTGGAAAACGAATGCGGTCGCCGCTTCGGTCCAAACGCGGTGTCGCATCCCGCGCATTGGGTGACAGCGCTCCGCACACGTCTCGCCGGCCGGAAGGTGCGTTCATGACCACCCCACCCAAGAAACCTTGCGGATCTTGCCCTTACCGTAGCGACGTTCCGTCCGGCATTTGGAGTGCCGAGGAATACGACAAGCTCCCAGGCTATGACGGTGAAATGTGGGAACAGCCTCACAAGCTGTTCCTGTGCCACCAGCAAGACGGGTGCTTGTGCGGCGGTTGGCTGATCACCCACGGAGTCAACAACCTGCTTGCGCTTAGGGCGCATGCCCGCGAGCTTGACCCGTCCGTATGGTCCTATGAGTCCGACGTCCCATGCTTTGCGTCCGGCGCGGAAGCCGCAGCGCACGGCAAGGCCGAAATCCACAACCCGCCGCCGGCCGCGCTCCGGATGATTGACGGCCTGGTTCGTAAGAGGTCGCGGTCATGACGCGCAAGATTGTAAAGACCTCCGTTAGGAAATACGGAATCAAGGTCACGTCCGGACCGCTTGCCACGGTCTATGAATGTCCATGTTGCAAGCATGTTGAGCGCTTCGAAAATGGTGTACGCGGCACCGGTCGAGGTCATGGCCTGCGCGAAGGTGGTGCCTGCTTTTCCAAAATGGCTGCTCATATCCGCCGCGACCATCCGGAACAACCGTCATGAAATTCGCACCACCACCCACACCGGAGCAGGCCGAAGCCGTCCAGCAATTTCGCACCGGCGCGCCGATGAAGATGATTGCCTTTGCCGGCGCCGGCAAGACCAGTACCCTGATGCTTATGGCGAACCAGGTCCCCAACCGGCGCGGCCTGATGATGTGTTTCAACAAGTCGATCGCGACCGAGGCCGCCACCAAGTTCCCGCGCAACGTGACATGCAAAACCGCGCACTCGCTCGCCTATGGTACTGTCGTCAAACAGGGGTTCCATCCGGAAACCAAGATGATGAAGTCGCCGCGCTCGCGCACCTTCGACGTGTCATGCGTCCGCGAGAAGATCCCCTTTCACGCGGATCTCTTTCGCTCGATCGTCGCGACCACCATCACCCGATTCTGCCAATCCGACCGCGTCGAGATCGTCGAGCGGCATGTGCCGAAAATTCCAGGCTTCTCGGATCACGATCAGGAATTCGCCTACAAATGGGCGCCGCTCGCCGCGCAACTCGTATGGCGCCGGATGGTCGACCCAGGTGACGACATGCCGATGGGTCATGACGGATATGTGAAACTTTGGGCACTCGGCAACCCGCGTTTGTTCGGCGATTTCATCATGGTCGACGAAGCGCAAGATCTAAACCCTGTGCTCATCGCGGTCGTTCAAAGTCAACAAATGCAGATTGTTGCCGTCGGCGACTCCCATCAGCAAAT
>DATKIP010000085.1 GCA_035544015.1 Candidatus Saccharimonadia bacterium | reverse complement strand
GCGGTGTCGGTGATCCACGCCGTTGGTTGTGCCGCAACGGGAATGGAAGTCAGATATTTTGCGTATTCGGTGGACAAATATGCGGAAGCTTGCGCGGCGAACTGGTAATACTTGAGCTCCGACAGGACATGCCCCGCCTTGTCCCTGGCATCGTCGGCATCGGCCGGGAAACCGTCTTGTATCTTCTCCTGAAGCAGCAATTCCAAATTCGATTTTCCTGACATTCCTGACGCAGAGCTGCCGACTGTTTCGCATCGCGGGGGAAAAATAGTTTAGGAAAAACCAAAAGAGAGCTTGTAAACTTTCTGGTTGCGTGTTAACTTTTGCGCAATTAATTTTTAGCGCGCAATATCGCTTCCTACTGCATGGCCATGTCCACGTCGAAGCCGGAGCACCGCACCGATGTGTTTGCCATTGCGCTGCCCGCATTTTCCCGCGCCAGTTTGCTGGGTCATGTGCGCGCCGCTTTGACAGATCTGCCCGATGGCCGTCTGCCAAGTAACGCTACGATGTTCGGGATGATTGACGCGGGCCTATCGGCGTTTTCGGTGTGCTTTACCCAGTCGCCCTCGTTTCTGGACTGGCAAATCCGGATGCAGGAAGCGCACGGGCGGAACAATGCCAATTCGCTGTTCGGGGTACACCAGATACCGTCGGTGCCGCAAATTCGCAACCTGCTCGATCCGGTGCCGCCGCAAGCGCTGTATCCGGTGATGGCGCGGATCGGCGACACGCTGTACGAACAAGGCCATCTGGAAGGCCATCGCTCAATCGGTGGCACCATGCTGGTGGCCCTGGACGGCACTGATTTCCACTCCTCGAGAAACATTTCCTGCCTCTGCTGTACGCAAGCCAGGCAAAAAGATGGCAGCGTGCGTTACCGCCATATCGCTGTGACGCCGGTGATCGTGGCGCCCGGGCAGGATAAGGTGGTCGCATTGCCGCCGGAATTCGTCACCCCGCAAGATGGCCACAACAAGCAGGATTGCGAACTGGCCGCGGCCGGACGCTGGCTCGACACTTGGGGCGCACACTACGCGGCACGCGCGATGACCGTGCTCGGCGACGATCTGTATTGCCATCAGCCGTTTTGCGAAAAAGTGCTCGCGCTCAAGGCCCACTTCCTGCTCTCCTGTAAGCCTGAATCGCATTCGACGCTCTACGAATGGGTGGCAGACCTGAACCGCAACGGCACCATCAACACCGTGGCCGTGGCGCGACGCGTCGGCAAAAAACACGTTACCGATACGTATCGTTTCGCCAGCCACCTCCCGCTGATCAACAGCGATGCGGCGCTGCTGGTCAACTGGCTCGAACTGGTCACCACCAACGAGGACGGCAAAGTGACGTTCCGCAATGCCTGGGCTACTTCCCACGATGTCGATAAGAGCAATGTCGCGGAACTCGCGAAAGCCGGCCGCGCGCGGTGGAAAATCGAAAATGAGAACAACAACACCTTGAAGACCAAGGGGTATCATTTCGAGCACAACTTCGGACATGGGAAAAAGCATCTCGCCAACCTGATGGCGACCATGATCCTGATGGCCTTTCTGCTGCACACTGCGCTTGACTGGCTCGATGATCGCTATCGCGAGATACGCGCGAAGCTGCCATCACGCCGCACCTTCTTCGAGCACGTGCGCGCTCTCATGCAGTACTTGCCCTTCGACAGTTGGGACCATCTCATGGCTTTTATGCTTGCCAGCTTCGAACCAAAGCCGGACAAAACCGGATAGCATGCCCGATTATTCCGTCGTTAACGAGTTGCGTCAAAATTAGCTATTGAATTTGGAATTGCTGGTCTTGCCATGCCGCTTTGACAATCTGCTCAAAGTCGTCAAAAAACGGGCGGACGAGAATCTCGGCTTCTTCTTTGTGAATAAATGGCATAAAACTCACTCCTTGGTAGCGATCGGCGTATGATACGCGGCAACACCATTTTTAACAACAAATTATTCCAAAAATATTCTATTGTGTGCCAGGAAGCTGTGCTGTATATTTGTACAGCACCGCATATAGTGATATAAA
>DATKIP010000084.1 GCA_035544015.1 Candidatus Saccharimonadia bacterium | reverse complement strand
GGATCGGATCGCGTCCGAGTTCGAGATTGCAGAACGCGCGCATCGACTGGATATCGTACAGCGCTTCCTCGGCGCCCGGATCAGACAGATTGTACCACTGCTGCAGGCAGTAGATGCGCAACATCACGGCGATCGGAAACGCTCGACGACCGCCTTGAGGACCCTCCTTCGGATAATGCGGCGCGATCACTGCTTCCAGCACTGACCACGGCACCGCCGCGGCCATCTCGGCTAGAAACGCGTCGCGCTTGGTGCGCTTCTTCTTGCCCGCATAGTCCAACGTCGCGAAGCTCAGCTGCCCGTCCATACTGTCGCCCTCGAATCAAAGCCGCAGTGTGCCATGATCCGGAGGTTGATCAGAGGTTCCCTAACAAAGACCTTATACTATTTTGTATGTTTACGAGCTCAGCGTTGACCTGCTCCCCTTAAGCGCCCTCGATTTTGGGTAGAGTCCGTTCCTACGGGAGACGGACATGCGCAAGAGCAGATTTACCGACGAGCAGATTATCAAGGCGCTGAAGGAGCATGCAGCCGGACTGTCAGCTAACGAGCTGTGCCGGAAGTACGGTGTTAGCGACGCGACGTTCTACAAGTGGCGATCCCGATATGGCGGGATGGAGATCTCCGACGCCCGTAAGCTAAAGGCCCTTGAGGACGAGAACCGCAGGCTGAAGAAGCTGCTGGCGGAGTCGATGCTCGACGCATCGACGTTGAAGGAGATGCTCGGAAAAAACTTCTGACGCCCAGCTTGCGGAAACGAGCTGTGACCTGGGCGGTCCGGGAGAAGGGCTACTCGCAGCGGCGAGCCTGTGGGCTCGTCGGTCTGCATCCGAAGACGTATCGATATGCGTCAAAGCGGCCTCTCGATGAAGGGCTTCGCAGGCAACTGCGAGAGCTGGCGTCCCAACGGCGGCGGTTCGGCTATCGTCGTCTTGGTCTGATGTTGGAACGCCAAGGCATCAAGCTCAATCGCAAGAAGCTCTACCGGCTGTACAAGGAAGAGAGGCTGATGGTGCGCAAGCGCGGTGGCCGCAAACGGGCTCTCGGTACACGGGCGCCGATGGCGGTTCCCCAGGACCGCAATTTGCGTTGGTCGCTCGACTTCGTGGCGGACACGCTGGTGAGCGGACGGCGCTTCCGCATCCTCACGCTGGTCGATGACTTCACCCGAGAATGCCTGACCCTGGTGGTCGACACCTCGCTCACCGGTCTGCGGGTCGCACGTGAGCTGGATCGTATCGCCGAACTGCGGGGCTACCCCGGAATGGTCGTCAGCGACAACGGCACCGAGCTGACCTCGAACGCCATCCTGGCCTGGCAGCAGGAGCGTGATGTCGAATGGCACTACATTGCGCCCGGCAAACCGATGCAGAATGGCTTCGTGGAGAGCTTCAACGGCCGACTGCGTGACGAGTGCCTCAACGAGCACCTGTTCACCAACATCAAGGAGGCACGCGAGATCATCGAAGAATGGAGGATCGACTACAACACCAACCGACCGCACTCGAGCCTTAACGGGCTTACACCGATTGAGTTCGCAGCACGCCCCACACCAGGGCATAACCGGAACAGACTCTCCTTATAAACGAGGGCAAGTTGGGGAGCAGTGAACCGCTCCGGGTTTGCCGGAGGCTCCAACTCTTGAGAAGGTGGAGCCATGAGCAAGCAGACAAGCAACAAGTTCTCGCCCGAGGTCCGTTCCCGCGCGGTGCGGCTGGTGCTGGATCACGAACATGAGCATCCGTCGCGATGGGCGACGATC